>NZ_JBNARB010000011.1:0-68668 GCF_049723235.1 Thermovenabulum sp.
CTGTTAACCGGAGGGTCGCAGGTTCGAATCCTGCTCGGGGAGCCAATTTTTTTTTTATGCAATAAAAAAGCTATTGGAGATTTTCCAATAGCTTTTTTTATCTTTTATAGGATGTTTTACAGGACATGCACATAAAAATATTTAATGCAAAGGTTATATTATAAAAAATTAAAAATGATAAAGGAGAAAATAATATGACAGAATCAGTAAAAAATGTAGTTGTTGAAGAAGTAAGCAAGCAAATAATTGAAAATGCTACAACCATCCCTTGTTCTGAAGGTATGCTTGGCAAAATAGCAGTTACTGGGTTCATCGATGTAGAAAAATTAATCAAAGTATGCGGATATAAAACAAAATTCTACTTTTTGGAAAAGAAACTGCCATTTTCTTATGTGCTTCTAAATTTGGATCCTGTTCGGGAAAGAGATGAACAATAATACGTTTAAAGTAATCTATAAAAAAATTAGCTTTATAGTGTAAACATAGGATAACGAATAATCAGGTGGGATGCTGAATCAAAAATCAGCAGCCTTTATTACTTATTGTTTTCATTAGTCGAATTGCTATTGTCAAAAGATTTTGTTTCATTTTTATGCACATAATCTGTTATATGAAAACCCGATCCCTTAAAAACCAGGCCGACATTTCGGCTTATTATTCTTTTTACAGGTCCACCGCATTTTGGACAGGAAGACAGAGGAGATTCTTTTATATTTTGCTCGTATTCAAAGTCACCGCAAACTGCACATCTATAATCGTACATTGGCATGGTCGTTGCACCTCCTGAAAAATATAGATTTTTAATTATCAATAAAATTTATACTCTGTTTTTAATTAATAGTCAAGTTGTTTTAATTCAGAAGCTATTATGATAAAATGTATTAATGTATTGGATAAATTATAAATATAATACGAAAGGGTGTAGGTTTTGAAGGGGCAAATTCATGCCTTTAAAATATTTGATAAAAATCTTGTTCTGGATGTGGGAAGCGGTTCAATATTTGAGGTGGATAATATTGCATATGAGGTGTTAAAGCTATTTGAAGAAGGCTGTAATGAAGAAGAAATTACTAAAAGATTGGCAGGAGTAATTGATTTAAAAGAAATTGAGGAGGCCCTGGAGGAGATTAACCAACTAATCAAAGAAGGTATTATCCTCAGTGAAACAAATGCTGAATCCATTTTAAATAAGATAAAAAATGAAAATAGGGTGAAAGCATTGTGTTTAAATATAGCCCATGATTGTAATCTTTTTTGCAGATACTGTTTTGCTTCGAAAGGAGATTATAATTTAAAAAGGAACATAATGTCAAAAGAAGTGGGTGAAAAGGCTATTGATTTCCTTTTAAAAAATTCAGGGGATTTAAAGAATCTTGAAATTGATTTTTTTGGTGGAGAGCCGTTGATTGCTTACGATACGGTAAAACATATTATAGAGTATGCACGTTTTAAAGAAAAAAATTACGGGAAGAAAATAAAGTTTACCATTACGACCAATGCATTGCTTTTGGATGATGAAAAAATAAAATTCCTCAACGAAAATATGGACAACATAGTAATGAGCTTGGATGGTAGAAAAGAAGTAAACGACAGGATGAGGGTGAGAATTGATGGTAAAGGGAGTTACGATGATATTCTCCCAAATATAATAAAATTAACGGAATTGAGAAAGAAGGATAATAAATCCTATTATATAAGGGGAACATTTACAAGGTACAACCTTGATTTTGCTGAGGATGTAAAACATCTATCCGATTTAGGATTTTCAGAAATATCCATAGAACCGGTTCTCGCAGAAAAAGAGGATTACGAAATAAGGGAGGAAGATCTAAATATAATATACGATCAATATGAAAAAATAGTGGAAGAATTTTTAAATAGAAAGAACAGCAATAAGAAATTCAGGTTTTACCATTTCAATATAAACCTTTATAAAGGACCCTGTATATATAAAAGGATTATTGCCTGTGGTGCGGGAAGGGAATATTTTGCCGTATCACCGGAGGGAGATATTTATCCTTGCCACCAATTTGTAGGATTGGAAGAATTTAAAATGGGAAATGTATCCCGGGGAGACCTGGATGAAAATATAAGGGATAAATTCAAAAATACACATATTTTCTCAAAAGAAGATTGTATAAATTGCTGGGCGAAATTTTTCTGCAGCGGAGGTTGCAGTGCATATAATTATAAGAAAAATAAAGATTTGAATATACCTGATAAAATATTTTGCAGGATGCAGAAAAAAAGGATTGAATGCGCTCTTTATTTAAATTTTTTAAATCAGCAGGATGCATGACAAATTTTTTATTGAAGTAAAAAAATACAAAAAATGATATAATTTGTAAAAAATTAATGAAAAATGAAGCCATCAGGCAATATATATTAAAATATTAAAAAAATGATAGTTTGCTAATTGAATACTAAATTGTTAGAATAACTTTGTTATTATAAAAAATAAAGGGGAAAAATTAACAATGCATTTTAAAAATTCTCTTGAGAAAAAAATCTTTGAATTAAAAAGGGAGTTGTATGAAAAATTAAACGAAAAACCTTTTCTGGAAACTGACATTTACCTTCTAAGCCAAAAACTTGACCTTTTGATACTGGCGTACCAAAAAAGATATTTAGCAAAGAATAAAATAATTTTTGAGTAGTGCACAAAAGACGCTGCATCAAAGCAGCGTTTTTTACTTTACTTTTAATATAAATTTTATTAATATTCAATTATAGAAAAATATAAGGGGTGTTTTACATGGAACTTTATGACATTAATGATGTCGAGAAATTTGATAGACAGGAAGTGAAGAAACTTTATTCGGATTACGTAAATCCCGGACTTGCTTCTATGATAGGATTATTGAACTTTGACAGGGTTTATGTCCGGGCAAAAGGTGCATACGTATGGGATAAAGAAGGCGAGAAATACATAGATTTTCTGGGTGCTTATGGAGCAATAAATTTAGGCCATAATCCTGATGAAGTCATAGATGCTTTAAAAGAGGTTTTTGAAAGACCAAATTTATTACAAGCGACAATTAATCCTTTTGCGGCTGCTCTGGGTGCCAATCTTTCAAAAATAGCTCCCCAGGGTCTAAAGCATTCTTTTTTCTGCAATAGCGGAGCCGAGGCGGTAGAAGGGGCATTAAAGACTGCAAGAGCAGCTACCGGGAGAAAGAAAATTATTTCCTGTGAAGGTTCTTTCCATGGAAAGACTTTTGGAGCTTTATCAGCGACGGGCAGGACCAAATATCAGGGGCCTTTTATGCCATTGGTTCCCGAATTTGAAAGAGTGCCTTATGGGGATATAAAGGCATTAGAAGAAAAATTAAAAAATCGCGATGTAGCGGGATTTATAGTTGAACCAATTCAGGGAGAGGGTGGAGTTATAGTACCTCCTTCTGGATATTTGAAAAGGGCAAGGGAACTTTGCACTGAATACGGAACACTGCTTATTATGGATGAGATTCAAACAGGATTTGGAAGAACGGGAAAAATGTTTGCGTGCCAGCATGAAGGAATTACCCCGGATATTATGTGTGTGGCAAAATCATTGGGAGGAGGAGTAATGCCCATCGGAGCATTTATAACCAGGGATGAGGTATGGGAAAGGGCTTATGGAGGATTCGATAAAAGTTTGCTGCACACATCAACATTTGGGGGAAATACTTTTGCCTGTGCCGCTGCCATAGCATCGATTAATGCTATTGTAAAGAAAAACCTTTCAGAAAGAGCCGAAAAGTTAGGGAATTATTTCCTCGAAGGACTGAAATCCTTAAAAGACCGGTATTCTATAATTAAGGAAGTTAGAGGGAAGGGGTTATTAATAGGTATTGAGTTCGAACAGCCAAAGAGCGGAATTTTGAATACTATCACAGGTGGTGCCGTAAATAAATTTTACGGAGAATTTACAGGGGCTATTGTAGCAGGTGAACTATTGAATAAGCATAAGATTATAACAGCTTATACTTTAAATAATCCCAATGTAATAAGACTTGAGCCTCCGCTTATTATAGAAAAGGAGGATATTGATTACGCTCTTAACGCCTTGGAAGATATATTATCCAAAAATAGCGGCTTTTTAAATATAACTGTAAACGCTGCAAAAACAGTGTTTGGCTCTATTTTTTCAAAAAAGTAATATAAAAAATTAAGGCTGGTACATTACCAGCCTTAATTTTAAGGGCAATTTTTGTGAAGGAAAACGGTATTTTCTCTATTTGTAAAAAACCTCAGAATTTTTACCGGCGAGTTTTTTAAGATTTTTTTTCCGCATTTTAAGCATATAAAATTATTATCAGCCGGCAATATCCCGTAGCTAATATTAATATCAACTGCACCGTATTTTTTCCAGCTTTTCCAACCGGTCTTACAAAGTTTTATTCTATTTTCATAATCGGCAAAAACCCATTTTAAAAGCTTATGGAAGTGAAAGGGGTATTTGGTATAAATTATATAATCCTTTGGAAGACCCAGGGATACGATATGATTTGAAAAAGCATTTTCTACTTCAGTTTGCAATTTGCCCTCAATTTTTATACTTTTAAAATTATATCCATTCATAGACAGATATTCTCTAACCTTATCAAATATATATCCTCTGCACACTAAGATTTCTTCTTTTTTGTTTACACCGTAAGAATGAAAAAACTTTTTGACAATGTTTACAGCAAATTTTTGGTATTCTTTTTCTTTGAAATTAATATCGTTGAAAAATTCCACGGGAATTAAGTCATAATAAAAAAAATCCTTTTCTTTATGGTAAAATCCAATGCATACACCGCCTATTAAGCTTCCGCTTCCGGCATCATCAATGTATATCATAACGACAGCTCCAGGTTTAAGTTTGAATAATAAAAAAAAATGGTCGGGGCGGCGGGACTTGAACCCACGACCTTTCGGACCCGAACCGAACGCGCTACCAAACTGCGCTACGCCCCGACGCTCTTAATTATACTATAAACCCATGGGAATTTCAATAGTAACACATTAATTAAAAATTGGCCTCTTGAATATATTTTGAACAAAAATTTTTTGTTTATATATTTATTTTTCTTTCACATATACTAAAAAAAGGTTATTATAAAAATATGTTCCAGATTATGCTAAACCAACTCATTTTACGGGGAGGTATTGATTTTGGAAAGATTTATAAAAAAAAGATTGGATAATGGTTTAAATGTTTATTTATATCCGACAAAAAAATTTAAAACCTTAACTTTTTCCTTTTTTATTCATCGAAATCTGGAAAAAGAGAATGCTACTAAAAATGCTTTATTGCCCTTTGTCTTAAAGAGGGGAACAAAAAGTTTACCCACTGCGAGAAAATTATCGAGGTATTTAGAATCTCTTTACGGAGCGGACTTGGGAGCCGATGTGGTAAAAAAGGGTGAAAGGCATATAATACAAATACTTTTGGATGTGGTCAATCCGGATTATTTAGGGCAGAATGGAGACTTTTTAGATAAATGCCTTGAAATTTTCAGAGAGATGATACTGGAACCCTATTTAGAAGAGGGTAGTTTTAAAAAAGAATACGTGGAACAAGAAAAAGATGTTTTAAAAAGGATCATAGAGTCCTTGTTTAATGATAAATATAACTATGCTATAGAACGGTGTTTGCAGGAAATGTGCAAGGATGAGCCATATTCTATATATAAGTATGGTAGCATTGATGATTTAGCTGGTATCAATGAAAAAAATTTGTATGAGTATTATCTGGAAATTATTAAAACTTCCCCTATGGACGTCTTCGTGGTAGGGGATTTTAATGTGGAAACAATATGTGAAAAACTAAATAACTTATTTAAATTCCAGCACAGTGAAATACCGTTGAAACCGGTATCGGTAAAAAAAGAAATCCTTGAAGAAAGATTTGTGGAAGAAAAGCAGGATGTAAATCAGGGTAAACTTTCTATTGGTCTTAGAACCAATGTAAAATACGGTGATGAGGATTTTTACGCATTATTAGTTTTAAATAGTATCCTTGGAGGAGGTCCTTATTCTAAACTTTTTCAAAATGTGCGGGAAAAAGCAAGCTTAGCTTATTATGCCTTTTCAAGGTTGGAAAAATCCAAAGGCATAATGCTGATTAGCAGCGGAATAGATTTTGAAAATCTTGATAAAGCTATTGATATTATTAAAATTCAGTTGGAAGATATAAAAAAAGGAAACATTACCAATTACGAGTACGAAAGTTCTTTAAAGGATTTAATTAATTCTCTTAAGCAGGCCAAGGATAGCGCTCCATCTATAATATCGTTATTTTTAGATGGTGTAATAAACAAAATAGAGGAAAATATTGACGATTATATTGAAAAGATAAGAAGGGTGACAATAGATGATGTGGTAAGGGTTGCACAAAATATTAAGCTCGATACAATTTATTTTTTAAATAAAAAGGACTAAATCAATGTACGGGAAGGTGAATTTAATGAAGCTTTTAGATGGCATGGTAAAAAAGGTTCTGGGAAATGGGCTAAAAGTTTTTATACTCCCCATGAAAAATTACAACAAGACCATTGCGGTGTATTCTACAAAATATGGTTCGATAGATAGTGAATTTATACTTCCGGGATCTGAGGAAAAAATAAAAGTGCCCGAGGGAATTGCTCATTTTTTGGAGCACAAAATGTTTGATATGGAATACGGAAATGCGTTCGATAAATTTTCAGAATTAGGTGCGGAAAGCAATGCCTTTACCAGTTATAACAATACAACTTATTATTTTTCTACCACATCAAACTTTTACGAATCTTTAAAAGTCCTGCTGGATTTCGTAGAAACACCCTATTTTACTGAGGAGAGCGTAGAAAAGGAGAAGGGCATAATTACTCAAGAACTCAAAATGTACGAAGATGATCCCGATTGGCAGGTATATTTAAACCTCTTAAAGTCTCTTTATCATGCATTTCCTGTTAGGATTGATATAGGTGGTACTGTAGAGTCCATTCAAAGAATAAATACGGAATTACTCTATAAATGCTACAATACCTTTTATCATCCAAGTAATATGGTATTATTCATAATTGGACCCGTTGAAGCAAAAGAGGTTTTAGAATTTGTAGAAAATCACGAAGAAAAACGAAACCTGGAATCTCAAAAAGAAATTAAAAGGATATATCCTGAAGAACCCAAAACTGTCTTTCAAAAAGAAATAAAAATACGCCACTCGGTAACACAGCCATTATTGCTCCTGGGTTTCAAAGATATTGATACGGGCTATGATGGAGAGAAATTATTAAAAAAAGATATTATAATGGGCATACTGCTTGAAATTATGTTCGGCAAGAGCTCTGAAACCTATGAGCGACTTTATGAAGCTGGATTAATTGATGATAGATTTGGTTTTTCCTTTGAGGCTTATAAAGATTACGGTTTTTGTACAATAGGTGGAAATACCAGGGATCCAGAAAAATTGGCAAAAGAAATTATAAAAAATATAAATAATTTTAAAACTAAGGGAATAAGCAGGGAAGATTTTAAAATTATTAAGAGGAAATTTAAGGGAGATTTTATTCAAAGTTTGAATTCCCTGGATTTTATAGCAAATTCCTTCATTTCCTATTACCATAGAGGAATTGATATGTTTGATTTTCCCTTAGCTTTAGAAGAGCTAAGCTTTGATGAAGTGGTAAATTATATTGAAAGCTTTTTTGATGAGGATAGAATGTCAATTTCAATGGTTCTTCCCAAAGGCTAAACTGACTAAAATAGATGGGCAAAAACCCATCTATTTTTTTTTAATCTTTGAAGGATTTTTACAACCTTTCGTAGAATAGATAAAGTGGTGAAAAGTGGTAGAAAGTGGGATAAAAATAAGGGGAAGTGCAGAGAATGTTTATCGGGCAATATTTACATTCCCTTGATTCTAAAGGCAGGGTAATAATGCCTTCGAAATTTAGAGAAGGTTTGGGAGAAAATTTTATTTTAACAAAAGGTTTAGACAGATGTCTTTTTGCCTATCCTATGAATGAGTGGAAGGTAATTGAAGAAAAACTCAAGGCACTTCCTCTGGCGAAAAAGGAAGCAAGGGCTTTTTTACGCTTATTCTTTTCCGGAGCGGTAGAGGCGGAAGTGGATAAACAGGGAAGAATTTTAATTCCTCCGATTTTAAGAGAATATGCAAGAATTGAAAAAGATGTGGTAATAATAGGTGTTTCTAACCGAGTAGAAATATGGAGCAAAGAAGAATGGGATGTTTACAGCAAAGGTCAGGAAGAGTCTTATGAGGAAATAGCCGAAAACTTAGTGGAACTTGGAATATAAAGGGTGAAGGATATGCAATATTACCATAAACCAATAATGGTAAAAGAGGTTCTGAATTATTTAAATGTAAAAGAAGAAGGAATATACGTGGATGCAACACTGGGTGGAGCGGGACATTTTCAAGAAATTTTGAAAAAGGTGGGAGAAAAAGGTCTTGTCATAGGAATAGACAGGGACATAGAATCAATTGAAAACGCAAAAGAAAAATTTAAAGAAAATAAAAACGTAGTATTTGTCCATGATAATTTTAAAAATTTAAAAAGTATATTAAAGGATCTTAACATATCTTCAATTGACGGAATCTTATACGACCTTGGTGTATCTTCCTATCAATTGGATAAAGAAGAGAGAGGTTTTTCCTATCAAAAAGATGCGCCTCTTGATATGAGAATGGATACAAGGCAAAAGCTGACGGCAAGGGATGTGGTCAACACTTTTGATAAAGAAGAACTAAAAAGGATTATTTGTGAATACGGAGAGGAAAGATTCGCAGGACGTATAGCAAATTTCATTGTAGAAAGGCGAAAAAATAAACCCATAGAAACCACCCTTGAACTCGTTGAGGTCATTAAAGATGCAATACCTGCTAAAGCAAGAAGAAGAGGACCGCATCCTGCAAAGAGGACTTTTCAAGCCTTGAGGATATTTGTAAATGAGGAACTGGTAGGTTTAGAACAGGCTTTTAAAGACGCTATTTCATTATTAAAGGATAAAGGAAGAATAGTAGTTATTTCTTTCCATTCCTTGGAGGATAGGATTGTAAAAAGGCTTTTTAATGAATTTAAAAGAGAAAACGGTTTAACGTATAAATTGCGTATTCTTACTTCAAAGCCAGTATTACCGGAGGAAGAAGAAATTATAGAAAATCCAAGGGCACGTAGTGCCAAGTTAAGGGCTGCAGAGAAGTTTGATGTTCTAAAATAAAAAGGGAGTGAATAAAGTGATATTAGCAAAAAAAGATTCTCCTTATTTTATTTCGGAGTATTATCCTAATGAGGAATCTAAAAAGATTGCTTCTAAGAACCAGAAAAAGGTAAAAAAAGGACGGGTAATATTGACCGTCATTGCATTAACCTTAGCATCACTTTTTCTTCTTTTTAGAGCTGCAGCCATTGCCGAAGCTACCTATAAGATTGAAAAAATGAAAACTGAGCTATCTCAAATAAAAAATGATAACGAAAAGTTGAAGATAAAAATAGCCGATTTAAAATCCATGTCGCGCATTGAACAAATAGCAAAAAATGAGCTTAAAATGCAGGAACCATCTTCGAGTCAGGTGATATATATTGGAGGTTCTAAATAGCAACAGGGGGTTTACCCATGGCTAAGAATCTTTTAAAAATTAAAAGGAGATTAGCATTTCTCCTTTTATTTTGTTTATTATTAAGTTGTGTTATGATAATAAGGGTTTTTTGGATTCAATTCGTAAGGGGAGATGAATTAAGAGCAAGAGCAGAGGAACAATGGACCAAGGATACACCTGTGGAACCGGTGAGAGGGACAATTTTTGATAGGAACATGAATCCCCTTGCAATTTCGGCAAAGGTAAATTCCGTTATGGCAAGTCCACCGGATATAAAGGATGTGGAATCTACAGCAGAAGCGCTATCAGAAATTCTAAATATAGACAAAGAGAGTTTAATTAACACTATAAATGACGCAAAAGCGAAAAAGAAAGGTGCTATATATATAAAAAGAAAAATAACCGATGAAGAAGCTCAAAAAATCAGGCAGTTAAATTTGAAAGGCATATACTTTACAGAGGAGAGCAAAAGATTTTATCCCGAGAGGAACTTAGCTTCTCATATTCTTGGTTTTACCGGTATTGATAGTCAGGGATTGGATGGAGTTGAACTTGTTTACGATAAATTTTTAAAAGGGATTCCGGGAAGAATTATAAAAGAAACGGATGCACTGAGCCGTGAACTGCCCTTTGGAGATGAAAGGTATATACCACCCAAAGAAGGTTTAAATCTGGTACTCACAATAGATAAAGTTATTCAATACATCGCTGAAAGGGAACTGGAAAAGGCAATTGCTGAAAATAAGGCAAAACGAGGCACAATAATTGTTATGGACCCAAAAACAGGAGAAATTTTAGCACTGGCAAATAAACCTGATTACGATCCTAATGATTACAGGAATTATCCCCAGGAAGCAAGGAGGAATTTTGCGGTTTCGGATACTTATGAGCCGGGATCTACTTTTAAGATTGTTACTGCCTCGGCAGGACTGGAAGAGGGTGTGGTAAGACCTAATGATCGTTTTTATGACCCGGGATATATCACCGTTGCCGGGGTTAAAATCAGATGCTGGCGGGCAGGCGGACATGGCAGCCAGAGTTTCATTCAGGTAGTTCAAAATTCCTGCAATCCTGGCTTTATAGAAGTGGGAATGAGGTTGGGAAAGGAAAGGTTTTTAAAATACATAAAAGCTTTTGGTTTTGGGGAAACCACCGGAATAGATTTACCGGGGGAGGCAAAGGGAATTTTAGACCCAAATAAAATTGGGCCTGTAGAGCTTGCCACCATTTCTTTTGGTCAGGGTATTTCCACTACTCCCATTCAGCTGCTAACTGCTGTTAGCGCGGTTGCAAACGATGGGCGCTTAATGGAACCTCATGTAGCAAAAGCTTTACTGGATAAAGATAATAATAAAGTAATGGAGTTTAAGCCGAGGATGGTAAGGCAGGTAATATCAAAGGAAACGGCAAAGGAAATGCAAAGGATTTTAGAAAGTGTGGTAACTAACGGTACGGGCGGAAGAGCCAAAATAGAAGGTATTAAAGTAGCGGGTAAAACGGGCACTGCTGAGAAATATGCCGATGGCAAATATATTGCATCCTTTGTAGGATTTGCACCTGCGGACGATGCTAAACTTGCAGCTATTGTAATAATAGATGAACCTTCAACAGGAATTTATTACGGAGGACAGATCGCGGCACCCGTTTTCCAGAAAGTAATGTCCGATTCTTTAAAGTATTTAGGAGTAAAACCTGAAATCACTTCTGAAGAAGATAACCGGGTAGAGGTGCCCGATATAAGGAATATTTACGTAGAAGATGCGAAAAAAATTCTGAAGGAGAAAGGACTGGATGTAATCACGGAGGGGAATGGTTTAATAGTAGGCGAGCAAACTCCATTACCCGGTATAAAAATAAACAAGGGTTCTAAGGTTGTTTTGAAGCTGACGGAATCAAAAACCGATAAAAATCCCATTGTGGTTCCGGATCTTACCGGGAAAAATATTAAAGAAGTTACAAATGTGGCAAACGTTTTAGGACTTAAGGTCGAAGTTATCGGCACCGGGTATGCGAAAAGACAAATACCGGAGCCGGGAGAGGAAGTAGAACAGGGTACGGTATTAAAGGTGTTTTTTGAACCTTAACTTGGGAGGGAAATGTTATTAATGATAAAGGGTTATGAACTGATTAAAATTTTAAAAGAAGTGAAAAAGGTTTCAGGCAATACAAATGTAACAATTGAAGATATACAGTATGATTCAAGAAAAATTAAGAAAAATAGCCTTTTTGTAGCGATTACGGGTTTTAAAGATGATGGTCATAAATATATAAACGATGCTATCAAAAAAGGTGCATGCGCAATAATATCGGAAAGGGAAGTTGAAATAAAGCAAGATGAAGTTCTATATGTGGTTGTTGAAAATTCAAGAAAAGCTCTTTCTACCGTATCCGACTATTTTTATGAAAGCCCATCAAAAAATATGAAGATTGTAGGTGTTACCGGAACTAATGGAAAAACAACTACCACATACCTTATTAAAGAAATTTTCGAAAATGCGGGACTAAAAGCAGGAGTTATAGGTACTCTGGGTATTTTTGTCAACGGTGTACTTTTTCCTTCCGAAAGAACAACTCCCGAATCCTTAGAACTCCATAAGACCTTTTATGAAATGCGGAAAAATGGGATAGAATATGTAAGTATGGAAGTATCCTCCCATTCTTTAAAACTTTCAAGGGTTGATGATATATCCTTCGAGGTGGGGGTATTTACAAATCTAACTCAGGACCATTTAGATTTCCATCCGGACTTTGAGGATTACTATATTTCCAAGAGAAAACTTTTTTCCCTTTCTAAAAAAGCTGTTATCAACGCAGACGATTTTCATGGAAATAGGTTAATGGAAGAAATAAAAATACCGTATATTTCTTATGCCATTGAAAATGACGCTGATGTTAAAGCTGTAAACGTAATAATTTCTGAAGATGGAGTAAGTTATGATTTAATCCATAAGGGGGAAAAAATTAATATTAACTATCAGGTTCCGGGGAAATTTAGCGTATATAATTCCCTGGCGGCAATTTCAGCAGCTTTGCTTTTGGGCATAGACTTAAAGACTTCGGCGAAAGCAATATCCAAGGTAAAAGGAGTACCGGGAAGGTTTGAACCTATTAAAGAAGGACAAAATTTCAGTGTTATTGTGGATTACGCACATACCCCTGATGGCCTTGAAAATGTCTTAAATACCATAAAAAGTTTTACAAAAGGCCGCATTATTACCGTTTTCGGGGCCGGAGGCGATCGAGACAAAACCAAAAGACCTAAAATGGGGAAAATTGTGTCGGAACTTTCGGATTACTTTATTATTACTTCGGATAACCCCAGGAGTGAGGATCCTGTTAAAATAATTGAGGATATAGAAAAAGGAGTAAATCCCGCAAAAAGCTATGAAAAAATAGTTGATAGAAGAGAAGCGATAAAAAAAGCGATTGAAATTGCTCATAAAGACGATGTGATTTTGATAGCGGGGAAGGGGCACGAAAATTACCAGATTATAAAAGATAGGATTATTCCTTTTGATGACAGGGAAGTAGCCAGGGAATTTTTAAAGGCGAAAGGAGAAAAATAGAGTGAAAGTTTTAGATTTATTAGAAGTAGTTAATGCGGTTAAAGGTAATATTTTTAAAAATTATAAAAGAACGATTACCGGCGTTTCAATAGATAGCAGAACGATAAACAAAGGAGATTTATTTATACCGATTAGAGGAGAAAACCATGATGGTCATGATTTTATAAAAGAGGCATTTGATAAAGGTGCGGCAGCAAGTTTATGCGAAGAAGAATCAAGGGATAAAGTTAAAGATCTTGCCGAAAAAGAATTTCCAATTGTATTAGTAAAAGACAGTAAAATTGCTCTTCTTGATTTGGCAGGTTACTATCGAAAGCAATTTCCAGTACCTTTTATAGCCATCACTGGAAGTGTGGGCAAAACTACTACAAAGGAACTTACCGCTTCTATTTTATCCACAAAATACAAAGTAATAAAAAATGAAGGAAATTTTAATAATGAGATTGGGCTTCCTCTAACCTTATTTAATCTGGAAGCCCACCATGATTTTGGTGTTTTGGAGATGGGGATGAGCGGTTTAGGAGAAATCCGAAGGATGTCATCTATTGTGGAACCAGAAATAGCGATTATTACCAACATTGGAGTGTCACATATAGAAAAATTAGGGTCAAAGGAAAACATAGCTAAAGCAAAGCTGGAAGTTGTAGAATTTTTAAAAGATGACGGGGTATTGATATTAAATGCAGATAGCCCGGAATTATATGCTAAAAAAGGTCATATTCCTAAAAAAGTAATTTATTTTGGTGTGGAAAAAGGAGAAGTGAAAGGGAAAAACCCTCGTTTCTTGGAAGACGGGGGAATGGAATTTGAAATAGAAGGCATTTTTGGAAATCATTTATTTAAAATACCTCTTTTAGGATTGCACAATGTGTATAATGCCATTGCTGCCATCACTGCAGGTTTTATAATCGGGCTGGAGGCAGAAAGGATTCAGGAAGGGCTTTCAAGGGTTTCAAGCACAAAGAGACGATTGGAATTTAAAAAGACGAATACGGGGAAAGTTATCATCGATGACTGCTATAATGCCAGCCCTGATTCAATGAAAGCTGCCTTAGAAGTACTTGAAAAAGTAGGAACGCGTAAAACTAAAGCAGCCGTTTTAGGAGATATGCTGGAACTGGGGGATATTTCGACAGATGCCCATTTAGAAGTAGGAGCCTTTGTAGCAGCGAAGGTGGATAAACTTATTGCTGTAGGGGAAAGAGCAAAGAATATTGCGGAGGGAGCTATAAAAAATGGATTATCCCGGGAGAAAGTATATTACTTTAACAATAAAAAAGATATTGAAGAAGAAAAAATTCTCGATTTGTTAAAGGATATAGATATCATTCTGGTAAAGGCGTCCAGAGCGATGAAATTCGAAGACATAGTAAATATGCTAATCAGGAGGTTTTAAAATGATCTACCTTTTTTTTGCTGCAGCTACAGCCTTTACAATTGTTGCAGTTGCCGGTAATTTTGTAATCCCCGCGCTTACTTATCTGAAATTCGGGCAAACGGTAAGGCAGGATGGACCCAAAAGACATTTAAAAAAAATGGGAACTCCGACAATGGGAGGAATAATGATAATCCCGGCAATAATAATTGCAACGATTATTTTTTCAGGAATAAATAAAAATTCTTTGCTTGCGGTAATAGCTGCTGCTGGCTTTGGATTAATAGGATTTTTGGATGATTATATCAAGGTAGTAAAAAAAAGATCTTTGGGATTGAGAGCCAGCCAAAAAATTTTGATGCAATTGCTACTTTCAGTAATAATCACCCTTTATGCATATTATATATTTCCGGGTGATTCCAGGGTTTTATTCCCTTTTTTAAATAAACCGGTAGATTTGGGATTATTCTACATACCCTTTAATTTATTTATTGTTTTGGGAGTTGTCAACAGTGTAAATTTAACCGACGGTTTGGACGGTCTCGTTTCCGGCATTATGTTAATTATAAGCTTTTTTTACACTTTAATAGGACTGTATTTCGGTTCCCATGAGATATCATTTTATTCAGCTTCAATTAGCGGGGCGGCCCTGGGCTTTTTACTCTATAATCATTACCCTGCAAAGGTATTTATGGGAGATACGGGTTCTTTGGGGTTTGGAGGAGCTTTAGCCTTTTTAGCAATTTCAACAAAAACGCAGTTTTATCTTTTGTTTTTTGGTTTTATACTGGTAATGGAAACCCTTTCGGTAATTATTCAGGTCCTTTACTTCAGGGCAACGGGGAAGAGAATATTCAAAATGGCTCCTCTTCATCACCATTTTGAATTGTGCGGACTGAGTGAAATAAAAGTAGTTTTGTTTTTTTGGGCCATTGCATTACTGTCCTGTTCAATTGGGTATTATATATTTAACCTGTCGTTTTAAAAATTTTGGGGGGACTATTTATGGATGTAAAGGATAAGAAGGTTCTGGTAGTAGGATTAGCCAGGAGCGGTACGGCAGCCTGTGAAGAATTATTAAAAATGGGGGCAAAAGTAACTGCAACGGACATAAAAAAAGAAGAAGAACTGAAAGAAGTTATTAAAAAATTTGAAGGTAAAGAAATAAAATTTATCCTTGGGCATCATCCGTTGAGCCTTTTAGATGATGTGGATTTTATCGTGGCAAGCCCCGGAGTTCCGCTGGATATTGAACTTTTTCAAAAGGCGAGGGGGAAAAACATACCCGTAATAAGTGAACTGGAACTGGGATATATGTTTAACAAAGCGCCTATTATTGCGGTAACCGGAACAAATGGTAAGACTACAACTACCACGTTAATAGGAGAAATACTAAAAAATGATGGCAAAAATATTTCTGTAGCAGGCAACATTGGAATACCTTTTATTCAGGAAGCGGATAAAAAAGGGATTAAAGATTTCCTTGTCCTGGAAGTTAGCAGTTTTCAACTGGAAAATATTATAAGCTTTAGACCTCATATTGCAGTGATTTTAAATATTACAGAAGATCACTTAAATTACCATAAAACCTTTGACAACTACATAAGGGCAAAAGCAAGAATCTTTGAGAATCAAACCGAAGAAGATTATTTAGTATTAAATTATGATGATCCAATTGTATTTTCATTATCCAAATATGCTAAAAGCAAGATTATTTATTTTAGCAGAAAAGAAGAATTAAGTCAGGGAGTTTTTGTGAAAAATGGAGTTATTGTTATAAAGGAAAACCAGGAAATTTTACCCATTTTAAAGGCAAAAGAAGTAGGGATAAAAGGCTCTCATAATTTAGAAAACGCTTTGGCGTCAGTAGCGGCATGCTGGGCGGCAAGAACAAATCTTAATACAATGGCTGAATCTTTAAGAGATTTCAAAGGAGTAGAACATCGTTTGGAGTACGTCGACACCATAGACGGGGTAAAATTCATTAATGATTCAAAGGGGACGAATCCGGATGCTGCGTTAAAAGCTTTAGAGGCCATTGAAGATCCCATTATTCTTATTGCAGGAGGATACGACAAAAATGCTGATTTTAAACCCTTTGTTAAAGCTTTTTCGGGGAAAGTAAAAAAAGCAATATTGATTGGTCAGACGGCGGATAAAATAGAAAAGGCCGCCAGGGAGGAAGGGTTTTACCAAATTGAAAAGGCATCTACTTTAAAAGAAGCTGTGGAGATGGCTAAAAATTCAGCATCTCCCGGGGATACGGTATTGCTATCTCCTGCATGCGCCAGCTGGGATATGTTCTTAAATTTTGAAGAGAGGGGAAAGGTTTTTAAGGAAGCGGTTTATTCTTTAAGAGAAAGGGTATAAGGAGGTATAGATATGAAATACAAAAGGCCTCCTGATTTTACTTTTTTAATGTGCGTACTTATCCTTCTGTGTTTTGGAATAGTAATGGTATTTAGTTCCAGCAGTGCCTGGGCTTATTATCAATACAAAGATAGCTTATATTTCTTAAAGAAGCAATTACTCTGGTCTTTATTCGGTGTAATAGCAATGGTGTATTTTTTAAATTTTGATTACAGGAAAATCAAAAAGATAGCATTTCCTCTACTTTTGTTAAATTACCTTTTGCTGATTTTAGTTTTGATTCCGGGTATTGGAGTTAAAATTAATGAAGCCAGAAGGTGGATCGGTGTGGGCTTTTTTTCTATACAGCCCTCCGAAGTAGCCAAACTGGCATTGATTATATATTTTTCCAGTTATTTAGAAAAACGGATGGACACTATTGAAAACTTTTTTAAAGGTGTTTTGCCTGTTTTAATCATTATGGCTACTACTTGTGCGCTGGTGCTTATCGAACCCCACCTCTCAGCGACCGTAGTAATTGCAGTATTAACCATGATGCTTCTATTTGTAGCCGGAATGAGGTTTACCCATATATTATCTTTAATGGTAATAGGAGCAGCGGTTGCAATAAAGCTGGCATACGGCAAAGAGTACAGGGTAAGAAGGTTAACATCATTTTTAAATCCATGGGAAGATGTCAGGGGAAAGGGATATCATATAGTCCAATCATTGTTTGCTTTAAGTTCGGGAGGACTTTTAGGCGTAGGTTTAGGCCACAGTAGACAAAAATTTTTCTATTTACCCGAGCCCCAAACGGACTTCATTTTTGCTATAATAGGAGAAGAACTGGGTTTCATAGGTGCTGTATTTGTAATAATAGTTTTCGCAATTTTAATCTGGAGAGGTTTTAAAATAGCCATAAACTCTCCTGATGCCTTTGGGAAATTTCTTGCTACCGGTATAATATGCCAGATAGCTATTCAATTTTTGATTCATGTAGCTGTTGTAACAGCATCTTTACCCGTTACGGGTATGCCGTTACCTTTTATAAGTTACGGTGGCTCTTCCTTAGTAATGACCCTTATTGAAGCGGGGATAATATTAAATATTTCAAGATTTACGGAGGCTTAAACACAATGAGAAAAAAGGTTCTCTTTGCGGGAGGCGGAACGGGAGGACATATATATCCTTCAATAGCTATTGCAAAAGGGCTTATGAGCAAATTGGAAGATATCGAAGCGGTTTTTGTAGGTACCGAAAGAGGAATGGAAAAAGAACTCGTACCTATGGCTGGTTTTAGATTGGAAAAAATAAGGGTAAAAGGATTTAAAAGAAGGATTTCTATAGATACTCTTGTTACATTAAAAGAAATGGTTTTAGGAGGTTTTGATGCCATAAGGATTTTGAGAAGGGAAAAGCCTGATCTGGTAATAGGTACGGGCGGTTATGTTGCCGGACCCGTTGTTTTTTTTGCTGCCCTTATGGGAATACCCACTTTGATTCATGAACAAAATGTAAAACCCGGTATAACTAATAGGATACTCGGTAAGTTTGTGGACAAGATAGCTATCAGTTTTGCTGAGTCGGTAAAATACTTTCCATCGGGGAAATGCGTTTTAACAGGTAATCCCGTGAGACCGGAGATAATTTATGCGGATAAGAGAACTGCTTCGGAAATTTTGAATATAAACAGCAATATTCCGTTAGTACTCTCTTTTGGTGGAAGTCAGGGTGCAAAAAAAATAAATGAAGCAATAATGGACCTGATAGTAAAAATAAAGGATAAAATAGAGTTTCAATTACTTCACATTACGGGGAAAAATAATTACGATGTATTTCTAAAAGAGTTGGAAATAAGAGGAATAAATTGGGATAGGTTTGGACACATTAAAATAAAACCCTATCTTTATAATATGCAAGATGCTTTGGCCTGCGCAGATTTGGTGGTTTCCAGAGCGGGAGCTATAACAATTTCGGAAATAACGGTGTGTGGAAAGCCCTCAATCCTTATACCCTTACCTTCTGCTGCGGATAACCACCAGGATTTCAATGCAAGGTATTTAGAAAAAAACAATGCTGCATTGGTAATTGAAGAAAGGTTTTTGAATGGTGAAATTTTATACAGGTATATAAAGGAAATTCTTGGCGATAAAAATAGATATAAAAAAATGGCACAGGCCAGTAAAGAACTGGGAAAGCCGGATGCATTAAATAAAATTGTGGAGATTGCGATAGGACTTCTCTACAAAAAATAAGTAAATTTTCCCATACAGAGTTATGGCATTTTGTGTTAGTATATGTAACATGGAGCAATTTGAAGGCATATTATAATAAATATAGAATTTTTAATGCTTTACATTGAGTTTCGGAAGGAGAGAAGGGTGTTGATCGGCAATTTTAGACATATTCATTTCATAGGAATCGGTGGTTCCGGTATGAGCGCAATAGCTAAAATTCTTTTGGAGATGGGTTACGAGGTCTCGGGTTCGGATATTAAATATTCGGAAATACTGAATAAACTTCAAAATCAGGGGGCAAAGGTGTTTATAGGGCATGACTCACAAAATGTAAAAGGGGCAGATCTCGTAGTAGTGTCATCTGCAATCCCCCAAAGCAATCCTGAATACATGGAAGCACAAAAGCAAAATATAACAATACTTCACAGAGCAGACATTTTAAGCTTATTAATGAAACAAAAAAAAGGAATAGCTATCTCTGGAGCTCATGGAAAAACAACTACTACTTCCATGATTTCTTTAATTTTAGAAAAAAATGGGTATCAACCCACCGTGCTCATTGGGGGAGAATTAAATGACATAGGTGGGAATGCAATCTTAGGAAAAGGGGAATTTCTGGTGGCTGAAGCAGACGAGAGCGATGGTTCATTTTTAAAATTAAGGCCTTATGTGGCAGTTGTTACAAATATCGAAAATGACCATTTAGATTATTACAAAAATATGGAAAATATGAAGAAGGCATTTATAAATTTTATTGAGAACGTCAAAGAAGATGGTTTTGCTTTTTTATGCGTGGATAATGACAACGTAAGGGATATATTACCCGGCATAAAAAAGAAAATATTCACATATGGAATGAAGTACAATGCCGATTATATGCCCAAGGACATTGTATTAAAGGGGATTTCTTCAATTTTTGGTGTATATTATAAGGGAAAATATTTAGGAGATATTGAACTTAATGTTCCGGGAATTCATAATGTATATAATGCCACAGCAGCTGTGGGGGTAGGGCACCAGCTGGGAATAAATATTAAAGATATAGCTTCAGCTCTAAAAACTTTTAAAGGAGCTCAAAGAAGATTTCAAAGCATCGGTGAAGTTAACGGTATAAAAATTTTTGATGATTATGCTCATCATCCCACTGAAATTAAGGTGGTATTAAAAACGGCGAGACTTTTAAATCCAAGAAGGATATATGCTGTTTTTCAACCTCACAGGTATACGAGAACCAAATTATTGGCAGATGAATTTGGAACCGCTTTTTTTGATGCTGATGAGGTGATTGTCACCAAACTTTACAGTGCGGGAGAAGAACCAATTCCTATGGTGTCATCACACCTAATTGTGGATGCCTTAAAAAAGAATAATGTAAATGTAAAGTATATTGAAGAAAAAGAAGATGTGATTGATTTTCTTATAAACAAATTGGTTCCCGGTGATTTAGTAATTACAATTGGTGCAGGAGATATAAACAAAGTTTCCTATGAACTATTAAAATCCCTTGAACTAGCTATGCGTGATGTGGGATAAAATTTAATTCCGCTAAAATGCGGAGGTGAAAATAGTGGGGGCATTTCTTATAAACGGGGGCAATAGATTGGAGGGCAAATTAAAAGTTCAGGGTTCAAAGAATGCCAGCTTACCAATACTTGCCGCTACAATATTGAACTCCAATAAAAATGTAATAAAAAATATGCCGGATATCATAGATATTTCGGTAATGATGAGTATTTTAAGAATACTTGGTGCAAAAGTTTTAAGAATAGATGATGGAGTTATGGTGGACACTTCAAATGTAGACAAATGGGAAGTTCCGGAAATTCTTATGAGGAAAATGCGTTCTTCCATAATATTGATGGGTCCCTTACTTGCTAAATTTGGGAGGGTGAGAGTGTCATACCCGGGAGGATGTGAAATAGGGCCAAGGCCTATAGATCTTCATCTTAAAGGCCTTGCTGCCCTGGGGGTAGAAATTAAAGAAGGTTACGGTTTTATTACTGCTGAAGCAGGAAAATTAAAAGGAAACGATATTCACCTTGATTTTCCAAGCGTTGGAGCAACGGAAAATTTAATGATAGCAGCGGCCCTGGCCGAGGGTAGGACGATAATAAGGAATGCTGCAAAAGAACCGGAAATAATTGATTTACAGAATTTTCTGAATAGAATGGGTTGCCAGATAAGAGGAGCAGGAACGGATACCATAAAGATTACAGGCTGCAAAATAGAAGATTTAAAGCCTGTTGATGAATATAGTGTTATACCGGACAGGATTGCGGCGGGTACTTATCTTATAGCCTGTGCAGCGACCAAGGGGCACGTAATATTAGAAAATGTAATTAGTGAACATATAGAACCCCTTCTGGCAAAAATGAGAGAGATGGGATGCAATATAAATTCTTATAATGATAGAATTGAATTGTCGGCAGAAAGACCTCTGAAGGCTTTGGAGAATTTAAGGACACTTCCTTATCCTGGATTTCCCACTGATTTACAGGCTCCAATGATGTCTCTTTTATCAATTGCAGAAGGTACCTCAGTGATTATTGAAACGATATTTGAAAATAGATTTAAACATGCAGAAGAACTCAGGAGAATGGGTGCCAATATAAAAATAAACGGGAATACGGCAATAATTACAGGTGTAAAAAAACTTACGGGAGCCGTGGTGGAAGCAAAAGATTTAAGGGCAGGGGCAGCTTTAGTGATTGCAGGATTGTGTGCCGAAGGTACTACGGTGGTAGAAGGGGTTAGTCATATTGAAAGGGGTTACGAAAACTTTGATAGAAACCTGCAAAACCTGGGAGCAAGGATTACCAGAATAGATTAAATTGCCCCTTTTTTGTAAAAGGAGGAAGGACAAGTTATTTTATGGGGTACAATGATTTTAACAAAGGTAAAAAAAAGAAGGGTAACCTGAAAAATCTATTGAGAATAATAGCCTTTTTTTGTATAATTACATTAATTTACTGGGTTTCGAATTTGTATTTAAAAATAGAAAGTATTGAAATTACAGGAAATCAAAATATTAAAACCGAAATTATTGAAGAAAAATTATCCTACCTGAAAGAGAAAAACCTTTTAACTATTAGACCAAGAATTATCGAAAAAAGTTTATTAGATTCCCTTCCCTTAGAAGAGGCAAAGATATCAGTTAAATTTCCAAATACTGTTTTGGTAAAAATCAAAGAAAGAAATATTACAGCGGCGTTACCTTTCAATTCTGATTTTCTTCTTTTAGATGTTATGGGAAATGTTATTAAGATCGATTCGGATATAAAAAACTATTCGGTGCCTATCATAACAGGAATTACGGTAAAACAGGCTGAAATAGGAAGAATACCGATATTCCAGGAGGAAGAGGGAGTATTTTCAAGTACTTTTGAAGTTTTAAAAGGAATTTTACCAATCCTGAATCAAATTGTAGAAATTCATGCCGAAAAAGCCGATGAAGGCACGAATTTTTTTATTTATACTGTAGATGGAATAAGAATTTGTTTTAATCAAAACAGGTTAAAGCAAAATAATTTAAGAAACTTGCCGAATATTTTAGAGGATATAAGAAAAAACAGCAGGGGTAGGGGAGAAATAGACCTGAATCAAGATATTCCCGTTTTTAGACCCTATTAATTTCTATTAATTTCTTTTTTAGAACTAAGGAGGAAAAGTTTAAATGCGAGAAAAGTTAAGAGCAAATATTATGATTGCAATTATATGTTTTATATTGGGTTTTATGCTCGTTACACAATTTAGAAGCACTGAAAAAAGCGGTAGCGCCATTACCTCGCTACAAAGGGTTCAGGAACTTACGGCACAACTGAAGAGTTTAATGGATGAGAAAGAAAAACTTCAGGGAGAAGTGAAGGAGCTTAGAAATAGACTCACCGAATATGAAAATTCAGCATCAAAGATCAGCGGTGTTACGGAAGCAATGAAAAAAGAACTTTTAAGGGCGAGGATGGTGGCGGGTCTGGTAGAGGGCTATGGACCGGGTATTACGATCACCTTAGATGATAGTAATGTTCCCAGACAACCCGGAGAAGACCCCAATTTATTCTTAATCCACGATGAAGATATATTAAAGGTTGTAAATGAGTTGTTCGCTGCAGGGGCAGAAGCGGTATCGGTTAATGGGCAGAGGATAATTGCCACTACTGAAATAAGGTGTGTTGGGCCAACAATTATTATTAATTCCATCAGGATGGCTCCGCCTTTCACTATTGATGCGATTGGGGATCCTGAATATCTCGAGAGTTCGATGAAAATGAGAGGTGGTATTATAGAATCCCTCCAGGTTTTTGGAATACAGGTCAGCATCAAGAAACAGGAAAAAATTTACATGCCTGCATATACAGGGCCAATCCAATTTAAATATTTTGTTCCGGAGAAAGCGGGTGAATAATGTGCTTCTACCTCTAATTGGATTATTACTGGGTATTATAATAGGACTTGTTTATCCCATATATATTCCCGTTAATTATGCACCGTATGTTTCTATCGCCGTACTTGCCGCATTGGATTCGGTTTTTGGGGGATTAAAGGCTGTAGGTGAAAATAATTTTGATGTATACGTATTTATAACTGGTTTCTTTACAAATGCTTTACTTGCCGGGTTCCTGGCTTATATAGGAGATAGGCTTGGAATTCCAATATATTTGGCTGCTATTTTTGTATTTGGTGTACGTATATTCCAGAATTTAGCTATTATTCGTCGGGATTTTTTGAACAAATTTTTAAAAAATCAAAAATAATTTTTTATAAAAAAGGAAATTACGCATAAATGTGGAATAATTTTAATATGCCTTACCCAAAAAAGGGGAGGTGAAGGCTTGGCAAGAAATGAAATAATAACTGGAATTGATCTGGGAAGCTCCAAGGTGTGCTGTTTAGTTGCAGAAATAAATGAATCCGGGAATATTGATATTCTTGGATATGGTATTTCTCCATCCTCCTATTTGAAAAAAGGCAATGTGGTTAACATAGAAGGTTTGACCAGGTCGATTAACGATGCGGTTAATCAAGCTGAAACAATGGCCAACCTTAAAATTGAAGAAGCTGTGGTAGGGCTCTCTTTGATGAACGTAGATATTTTAAGAAATAAAGGGGTAGTAGCAATACCCAAAAGTACCAGTGAAATTACCGGTCAGGATGTAGAAAGGGTTATACAGGCTGCAAAAATTCTTGCAATTTCTCCCGACAGGGATGTGGTTCAGGTAATTCCGAGAGAATTTATAGTTGATGGTTGTGAGGGTATTAATGACCCTGTAGGGATGGTTGGGACAAGGCTTGAGGTTGATTCTTATATTATAACGGCTCCGATAACCGTTATGCAAAATATTCAGAAATGCTTTCAAAGAGCAGGTATTTTAATCCATAATATTTATTTAAAACCCTTTGCAGTAAAAAAAATATTATTATCCTGGGATGAAATTGAAATGGGAGTAGCTCTGATAGATGTAGGAGCTACAATTACCGAAATAGCAGTTTTTAAAGGAAACGATATTGTAAAGTACGCTACATTGCCTGTAGGAGGAGATTATATTACAAACGATATTGCTGTTGGATTGAGGCTACCTTTTAATTATGCCGAAATCATTAAAAGACGATATGCCTGCGCCCAGGAAAGCTTGGCTTCTGAAAAGCAGGAAATTGAAATTCAAAGCATAGGAGAAGTTTCTACAAGAAGGATTAACCAAAAAGAATTGGCTTCGATTATTGAACCCAGGGTTCATGAAATAATAAGCCTGATAAAAAGAGAACTGGAATTTGATAATCAAAAGATTAATTTAGCTGCAGGTGGAGTAATAACGGGTAGCGGTTTGCTTCCCATAAGAGGTGCGATCGACCTGGCACAAAAAATATTAGGTATGCCTCTAAGAGGCGGCAAAACTGAAATGTACGGCTATGATCAAACATTTACCGTTTGTTTGGGGCTTTTGAGCAGTGTTATTTCTTCTATTAATTTTAACAGGAAAATTATAGAAAAACAAAAGCAAAGAGTTTCTTTTTTAGAAAGGGCAAAAAGGTTTTTAAGAGAATATTTTTAGCAGCTCAAGGGGGTAATAAAGTGCTAGAATTTGATGTACCTTTACAGCAGTTTGCAAATATAAAGGTTATTGGGATTGGTGGTGGCGGTAATAATGCCGTAAACAGGATGATTGACGCCGGTTTAAAAGGAGTAGAATTTATAGCAATTAATACCGATGCTCAGGCACTTTATCTGTCAAAGGCTGACAAAAAAATACAAATAGGAGAAAAATTGACAAAAGGACTCGGTGCCGGCGCAAATCCCGATATCGGTAGAAAAGCTGCAGAAGAGAGTAAGGCAGAAATCGAAGAAGCAATTAAAGGAGCTGACATGATATTTATTACCGCAGGCATGGGGGGAGGAACGGGCACGGGAGCAGCACCAATTGTCGCTGAAATTTCCAAAAATATGGGAATTTTAACCGTAGGAGTTGTAACAAAGCCCTTTACTTTTGAAGGAAGGCGCAGAATGGCTCATGCTGAAATGGGAATAAACAATTTAAAGGCATGCGTTGATACGCTCATTACTATACCGAACGACCGACTGCTATCAATTGCAGAAAAAAAGACATCTATACTGGAAGCCTTTAGAATAGCCGATGATATTTTAAGACAGGGTGTTCAGGGTATTTCGGACCTTATCGCTGTTCCGGGGTTGATAAATCTGGATTTTGCCGATGTCAGGACGATTATGATGGATACGGGTCTTGCCCATATGGGTATTGGCCGGGGAACCGGAGAGAACAGAGCCTTGGAGGCTGCAAAGCAGGCTGTATCAAGTCCTTTACTTGAGACTTCAATTGAAGGTGCTAAAGGAGTACTGTTAAATATTACGGGAAGCAGTAATTTGGGCATTTTAGAAGTAAATGAAGCTGCTGAATTTATTTCCGCAGCCGCTGATCCCGATGCTAATATTATTTTTGGTGCGGTAATCGACGAAAAATTACAGGATGAGATTAGGATAACGGTTATTGCCACGGGATTTGAACAAAAAGAAAAACTTCCTAAGCAGGAGGAAATAATAAATATTAATTTTGACGAAAGTGATCTTGAAATTCCTGCCTTCTTAAGACGGGGAAGAAAAAGATAAAAAAAGAGCGCATTATGCGCTCTTTTTTATTTTTTATTAAATTTAAAACGACATTTTTCTTTAATGTTTGTTGATAAAATTTATCATAAATACCTGAAAAAATGAATATATATTTTTTATAGCCGGGTAGTGAAAAAATGGTTATCTATATTGATGTTGTTTTTTTAATAAATATGTTTATGAATTTCATAATTTTGTGGGCTACTTCCTTTGTTCTTCAAAAAAAAATTAAGTTTTGGAAAATGCTTTTCGGGGCCTTCATTGGAAATTTAGCCTTAATAGAAATGCTGTTACCGGAAAAAATGAATTATTTAGGGAAAATAATAAAATTCCTACTGCCTTTTGCCGTGGTGATGACAAGTTTTAACCCCCGGAGCAAATTGGAGTTTTTTAGATTATTAATTGTTTTTATTTTTATGTCCTTTTTAACCGGGGCAATTACCTTAGCTTTTTATTATCTTTTTAATTTGGACTATGTATTTAACTATCCTATAATAAATAATATTTCGATAAAATGGTGGTTATTACTATTAACTACCATATTCATTGTCTTATTTTTAAAAGAAATATGGCCTAATTTTCTAAAAAAAGTGAATAAAGAAGATATGATCCTGGATATTCAATATACTTTGAATAACAGAAGTGGAAAGGCAAAAGCATTACTGGATACTGGACATGAATTAAAAGAACCGATAGATGGGCTTTTAGTAGTAATTATAGAATTAGAAAAAATTAGGGAGATTTTAGAACGTAAAGACTTTGATATAATAAAAAAATTTTATATAAATCCGGATTATAATAGTTTGGTAAATAATATCAGTGATGATATAAAAAAGAGATTGAGGATAATTCCCTATAAAACCATCGGTAATACGAACGGTATTCTACTTGGTATAAAGATAGATTTTTTAAAAATTTACTGGAAAGGAAAAACCTCAATTTTAGAAAATGTTATACTGGGATTATTTGAAGGAGCACTTTCCTCCGATGGTAGTTACAGAGCATTAATAAATTATGATTTTATATAAATAAAAAAAATAAAAAATTTAATCGTTCAGGGGGGAGATTTGTGTTTAGAATAATAATAGATTTTTTTAAAAATCACATTTATAGTATTAGGATTTTTATCAAGAGAAAACTTTTAAGATTTTTTAAAAAGCCGATTTATTATATCTCCGGAACAGAGACTTTACCACCACCTTTAACATTGGAGGAAGAAGCTCAGCTGCTAAAAAAATTGGAAGAAGGAGATTTTTCGGTAAGAAATGTATTGATTGAGAGAAATTTAAGATTGGTAGTATATATTGCGCGAAAATTTGAAAACACATATTGTCCCATTGAGGACCTGATATCCATCGGAACCATTGGACTTATTAAAGCGATAAACACCTACGATCCAACAAAAAGGATTAAGCTTGCCACATATGCCTCTAAATGTATTGAGAATGAAATTTTGATGTATTTGAGAAGGAATAATAAAAATACAGTGGAAGTTTCCATAGATGAACCTTTAAATACTGATTGGGATGGAAATGAATTGTTGCTTTCAGATATTCTTGGAACGGACGGTGAAATAATCTATAAAAGTATTGAAGAGGACGTGGAAAAGGAGTTGTTAGGAATTGCCCTGAAAAAGTTACCAAAAAGAGAGCGATCCATAATGGAACTCAGGTATGGGCTAAACGGAGGAAAAGAAAAAACGCAGAAAGAAGTTGCTGAAATCCTGGGAATCTCTCAATCATATATATCCAGATTGGAAAAAAGAATAATAAAAAGGTTAAAAAGAGAAATCGTAAGGATGATGTAAAAATTTTTAAAATGCATAAAAACTTCCCCCTCTGGCAAGAATTAAAATAAGAGAGTGGAAAGTTAGGGGGAAGTTTTATGAGTTTAAATAAAGTGGAAATATGCGGGGTGAATACTTCCAAGCTTCCGGTTTTATCCAACAGCAAAATGAAAGAACTCTTTTTAAAAGCTAAAAATGGAGATAAGGAAGCAAGAGAAAAATTAATTTACGGCAATTTAAGGCTGGTATTGAGCGTAATTCAAAGGTTTACTAATAGAGGGGAATATGTGGATGATTTATTTCAGGTTGGTTGTATTGGACTTATGAAGGCAATAGATAATTTTGATTTAAATCAAAATGTTAAATTTTCCACTTATGCAGTCCCCATGATTATCGGTGAGATCAGGAGATATTTAAGGGATAACAACCCAATCCGGGTAAGCCGTTCTTTGCGGGATGTAGCGTACAAAGCTTTGCAAATCAGGGATAATCTTGTCAATAAAAATTCCAGAGAGCCCTCTATAAATGAAATAGCAGAAGAAATGGAAGTTCCCCGGGAAGAAATAGTTTTAGCTTTGGACGCAATACAGGAACCCGTTTCTCTTTTTGAACCCATTTATCACGATGGAGGGGATCCCATATTTGTAATGGATCAAATTAGTGATGATAAAAATAACGATGAAAATTGGTTGAAAAGCATTGCTATAAAAGAGGCTATGCAGAAGTTAAATGAGCGGGAGAAAATGATTTTAATGATGAGGTTTTTTGAAGGGAAAACTCAAATGGAAGTAGCCCAGGAAATAGGTATCTCCCAGGCTCAGGTATCAAGGCTTGAAAAATCCGCACTAAAACATATGAGAAAGTACATTTAAAAGGGGTGAAAAAAGTGCTAAAAAGATTAATAGCGTTAGTACTGATAATGCTTATCTTCGTATTGTATTATTTAACTCCAAAATCCATTGTAGCCTATAACACAAACAATTTGAATTTTGATAATACCTCAAAGACAAAGGTAGTAATGCAAATAAAAGAAGAATGAAAGCCTCCTAAAAAGGCTTTTTATTTTTTCTCATTTTATAAAAGGCGGTTTAATAAAATATTTATTAGAACTTAGAAATAATGGAGGGAATTGTATGTTAAAAGCTACCGATTTGAGGCAAAAGGAGGTAATAAATATTTTTGATGGTAAAAAAATGGGATTTATAGTAGATATAGATATTGATACGGACTACGGGAAAATAAAATCTATTGTATTGCCCGGGGTTTCAAGAGGGTTTAATTTATTTTTGAGGAGTGAAGAAATTGAAATACCCTGGGAAAAGGTAAAAAAAATAGGAGAGGATGTAATACTTGTAGAATATCAGGATACATTAAAAAAAGGATAATAAGGCTTTAAAAGCCTTTTTATTTTTTGTATTAATGATTATAATTGAAGTGAAAGCAATAAGGGGGAATAAGTATTGCGCTGGGAAATAAAAAAGAAGTTACAGCAACTAAAAGATTCGGAGCTTCCTTTAATTC
Organism: Thermovenabulum sp.; assembly: GCF_049723235.1. Classification (NCBI taxonomy): domain Bacteria; kingdom Bacillati; phylum Bacillota; class Clostridia; order Thermosediminibacterales; family Thermosediminibacteraceae; genus Thermovenabulum; species Thermovenabulum sp. Next base: position 29,523 of record NZ_JBNARB010000011.1, read on the forward strand.
AGATTAAAGAGTATGGTTCTGCTTTGGTGAATTTTGCCCTGGTTTTTCCGAATACCTATAATATCGGCATGACGAATTTGGGATTTCATTCTATATACCGGGAAGTTAACAAAAGAAAAGATTCTCTATGCCATAGGGCTTTTTTCTTCGGCAAGGGGTTTAAACCTTACACCATTGAAGCGCAAAAGGAAATTTCTTCATATGATATTATAGGTTTTTCTATATCTTATGAGATGGATTATATAAATATCCTTGAAGTATTAAAGGAATCAAATATCCCTTTTCTTGCCCGGGACAGGGATTTCCCATTAGTTATGGCAGGAGGGCCTGCCGTTACATTTAATCCGGAACCTTTATCACAATTTTTTGATTTTTTCGTTATTGGTGAAGGGGAAGAGGTAATTCATGAGATAATGGAAGTGATGGAGGAAAATAAAACAGCAAAAAAAGAAGACGTATTAGAAATGCTTTCTCAAATAGAAGGGGTATACGTTCCGTTACTTTATAAGAAGGAAAGAGGCAGGATAAAGAAGCGCTATTTGAGAAATCTTAATGATTTTTTTACGGAAACCGCGGTATTTACAAAGAATAACGAGTTTAAGGATATGTTTTTGATTGAGATTTCCCGCGGTTGCGGTAGGAACTGCAGGTTCTGTATGGCCGGATATTGCTACAGAATTCCGAGGATAAGGGATTTAGAAGTTGTCCTGAAAAGGGCGGAGTTTGCCAAAAAATTTACTGACAAAGTGGGTCTTGTAGGGGCGGCGGTATCGGATTACCCGGATATTGAAAAACTTTCCCGGGAATTGATGAAAAGGAATATTAAGTTTTCTGTTTCCTCTTTAAGGGCTGATTCCTTGGTTACCCCTCTCCTTGAGGGCCTTTCTTTCAGCAATCATAAAACCCTCACCGTTGCGCCTGAAGCTGGATCGGAAAGGCTAAGGAAAATAATAAATAAAGGGATAAAAGAGGAAGACATTTATAAAGCGGCAGAGGGAGCATTTAAATTCGGAATAAAAAATCTGAAACTTTATTATATGGTAGGTATCCCTACCGAGAAAGATTCTGATATAGATGAGATGGTAGTTTTTTTAAAAAATCTGAAATACTTTATGATAAATATCGGGAATAAAACCGGGGAACTTACAGTCAGCATTAATCCTTTTATACCTAAACCCTTTACTCCCTTCCAATGGTTTGGTATGGAAAAAGAAAATATATTGGAAGAAAGGATAAACAGGATAAAAAGCACTTTAAAACCCTTGGGGATAAAGGTAATAAATGAAAGCCCGAGATTGTCCGTAATACAAGCATCTTTAGCAAGAGGAGATAAGGAGAGCGGGAATTTGATTTTAAAAGCCCACGAAAGAGGAGGCAAAACAACGGATTTTAAAAACATTGATATTAATGGGAAAGATATATATTTTTATGCCTATAGAAATTTAGATTTATACGAAGAACTACCCTGGGATATAATTAACATGGGATTTGATGAGGAGTTACTAAAAAGAGAATATAAAAAGGCTTTGAAAGAAGAAAGTACGAGCCCCTGCACTAAAGAAAAATGTAAATTATGTATGATCTGTGAAAAATGATTTTACGGGTGGTGCAAAAAATGACCTTTGAATTAAGAGAAAGGAATGGAGTAAAGTTCTTTATTATTCCTGCTTTTGAAGCTACGGGAATTGTAAGACACGGTTTTTCAGCAAAACCTTTAGATTTTGCTATTAAAAAGCAGGATAAAAGAAATGAAGCCATCTTGAATTTTAGAGAATTCTGTAAAATATTAGGGGTTAACCATGAAAACCTTGTGTTATCCGATCAAATTCACGAAGATAAAGTATATTATGCAAAAGAAGAAGATAGGGGAAAAGGAATTTTGAGGGACTCGAATATTAAAGGGCAGGATGCCCTTATTACGGATAGAAAAAATGTCGCTCTTGTTACATTTTATGCGGATTGCGTTCCGCTATTTTTCCTCGATAAAGAAAAACCTGCAATTGGCCTTGCCCATTCTGGATGGCGGGGGACTGCAAAAAGGATAGGGAAAAAAACAATTTTGAAAATGGTAGAATATTTTAGAACAAACCCGGAAAATCTTTTAGCCGGGATAGGGCCGTGTATTGGAAGATGTTGTTTTGAGGTAGATGAGCCAGTGATAGATGTCTTTAGAAAGGAAAATTTCAATTACGGTGATTTTACCTTTTTTAAAGGCAAAGGAAAATGGATGATGGACCTTGTTTTGGCAAATAAAATCATCCTTATGGAAGCAGGGGTAAAAGAAAAAAACATTATAGAAAGTGGTTATTGTACTTTTTGTAATCGGGATTTATTATTCTCCTATAGAAGAGAAAAAGAAAAGGCGGGTAGCCTTGTTGCCATTATAGAATTGGTTTGACAAGGGGGGAAATTATGGCCAATGAAAAAATATTGATAGTAGACGATGAGCCCAATATATTGGAACTTCTAAAATTTAATTTAGAAAACAATGGATTTAAAGTAATTAAAGCTTTAAACGGTGAACAAGCTTTAGAATTGATAAAATTAGAAAAACCGGATTTAATTCTTTTGGATGTTATGCTTCCGGGAATAGATGGATATGAATTATGTAAAATTCTAAGGAGAAAAACAGATACTTCAGAAATACCTATAATATTAATTACAGCAAAAAACGAAGAAATAGATAAAATTTTGGGCTTAGAAATTGGAGCTGATGATTATATTACAAAACCTTTCAGCGTGAGAGAATTGATTGCAAGGGTGAAGGCCGTACTTCGCAGGGTAGAAAAAAAGGAGAAGGGAGAAAATACGATAAGGATTTCGGATATTTGTATAGAAGTTGATAAATTTGAAGTTACCGTAGATGGAAGGAAAATTGATCTAACACCAAAAGAATTTCAACTGTTAAAACTTTTTGCCCAAAACCCGGGCAGGGTTTTTTCAAGAGATTATTTGCTGGAAAAAATCTGGGGGTATGATTACCTGGGAGATACGAGAACCGTAGATGTGCATATAAGGCATTTAAGGCAAAAATTAGGAGATGAACAAGATGAACCTAAATATATAGAAACGGTTAGAGGGATAGGATATAAGTTCAAAGAAAAGTGAATTTTGGGAAGGTGCCTTAAATGCTTGATAAAAAAATAAAATTCTTTTTCATTTTTGAAGGTATTATTACCCTTTTTTTAGCCATTGATTTTATATTATTTTCCCCGTCACAAGGTATACTGGAGATTTTTGCGAAATATAAATTTTTAGCCTGGATTGTAATTGGAAAATTAATCCTGGTAATTGTTAATATTTACGTTTTATTTAATGCTTATTTTCGAGCGAAAGAAAAGCTTATATTTCCGATACAAAAAATTACGAAAATATTACAAAATTTTGCTTTGGGGAACTTCGAAAGAACAATTCATTATTCGTGGTCAAACGAAGTGGGTGACTTGAGCAATGCTGTCAACAGGATTGGAAAAAGATTCCGGCAGTTAACTGAGGAATATTCGTTTTTAAAGGAAAACTTTTATCAACTTTTAGATTGTATTGAAGAAGGGGTCCTTTTTCTTTACGGCAATACAAAAATATTTTTTTTAAATAAAAAAGCTACCGAATTGTTAGGAATGCCTTTAGAAAAAATTACCGGAAAGAGCTTATTGAGCGTTATAAGGAATTACGAAATAATTAAGAAAACGGAAGAGGCTTTAAAGGATGGAAAAATTAGAGAGCTGAATTTGAGCTATTTTATAAAGGAAGGTACCTATAAGATATTGATTATTCCGGTTAAAGAGAATTTAAAAATAATAAACTGTGTAATATTAATTAAAGATTTGACCTATGTAAAAAATATGGAGAAAGTAAAAACCGAGCTTATAGCGAATATCTCCCATGAACTTAAAACTCCTATTACCTCAATCAAAGGGTTTATTGAAACCTTGCTGGATGGAGCATTCAAAGACGAAGAAATCACATTGAGATTTTTGAATATTATCGATTTTGAGATAGGCAGGCTTTACAGGCTTATTGTAGACTTGATAAATCTTTCTGAAATTGAATCGGGGCACTTAAAGATTAAAAAAGAAAAATTAAAATTGGAGGAAGTTTTCGAAGAAATAAATTTGATTTTTAAGAAACGTTTTGAAGAGAAAAACTTAGAATTCAGTTATAAAAGTTCGATAAGTGAGCTGATTAGTGACAGGGACAAATTGATGCAGATATTGATTAACCTGGTAGACAATGCTATAAAATATACTCCCGAAGGGGGTAAAATATGGATAGAATCGGAAGGGCAAAATAAAGAAGTAACAATAAAAGTTTGCGATACCGGAATCGGAATACCCGAGGAGCATATAGGGAGGATTTTTGAAAGGTTTTATAGAGTGGACAAGGCCCGTAGCCGTGAAAGCGGAGGAAGTGGATTAGGCCTTGCTATTGTAAAACATTTAGCAGGAGCCCTTGGAGCAGAGATAAAGGTAGAAAGTAGGTTGAATCAAGGGACTAAATTTATTATTACCTTTAAAAGTTAATCACAAAAAATTAACAAATTGTAAAATTGCATTTAACATGCTTTTATTAAAATAAAAATAATTAATTTACTGCTCGAGGGGGAGATTAAAATAGAAGATAAAATAATAACAGAAAATCTAAACTTTTATTACGGAAATTATCAAGCTTTAAGAAATATAAACTTAACGATAAAAAATAAAAAGGTAACCGCCTTAATAGGACCGTCAGGATGCGGCAAATCCACGTTTTTAAGGACTTTAAACAGGATGAACGACTTAATTGAAGGATCGAGGGTGTCGGGTAAGATTATACTGGATGGAAAAAATATTTATGAGCCCGGTGTGGATGTGGTGGAATTAAGGAAAAGGGTGGGAATGGTATTTCAAAAGCCAAATCCTTTTCCCATGTCGATTTACGATAATGTGGCTTACGGTCCTCGAATTCATGGAATGAAAGATAGAACAAAACTTGATGAAATTGTGGAAAAAAGCTTAAAAGCGTCGGCTTTATGGGATGAGGTTAAGGATAGGCTAAAAAGTTCTGCTCTGGGTCTATCGGGGGGGCAACAGCAGAGACTTTGCATTGCAAGGGTTTTAGCTGTGGAACCTGATGTAATTTTAATGGACGAACCCTGTTCTGCCTTGGATCCTATTTCTACAATGAAAATAGAAGAACTGATTATAGATTTAAAAGAGAAATACACCATTGTTATCGTTACCCATAACATGCAGCAGGCAGGAAGGGTGTCGGATTTTACGGCATTTTTCTTAAACGGAGAACTTGTAGAGTACGGAATAACGGAAGAAGTCTTTTATAACCCTAAGAATAAAAAGACGGAAGATTATATTACGGGGCGTTTTGGATAATTAAGATTAGGAGGGAAAGCCTTTGACCAATTTACGATCCGGGTTCAATAAAGAACTGGAATTACTGCAGCAGGATATACTGAAAATGGGGAGTGTAGTAGAACAGCAGATTTTTAATGCGGTGGAATCTCTGGTGAAAAAAGATGAGAAACTGGCAATAAAAGTAATTGAGGATGATGATATAGTGGATAATTTACAGCACTTGATTGAGGATAAATGCATTAAACTTATTGCAACCCAGCATCCCTTAGCCAAGGATTTGAGAGTAATTTTTACCGGAGTAAAAATAGTTACGGACCTGGAAAGAATGTCCGATAATGCGGTAGACATAGCAAAAACCACTATAAGATTGTTAAATGAAGAATATATAAAGCCATTAATTGATATCCCACGTATGGCTCACTTAGCTAAGGAAATGGTAAAAAATGCCCTTGATGCTTATGTGAATGAAGATGTGGAAGCAGCAAAAAAAGTATGTGAAGCGGATGATGAAATAGATCATTTGTATTCTCAAATTTTCAGAGAATTGCTAATTATTATGATGCAGGACCCCAAAACCATTTCGCAGGCTACGTCACTGTTATTTGTGGGCAGGTATTTAGAAAGAATAGCGGATCATGCCACCAATATTGGTGAATGGTTAATATTTTTGGTTACCGGTGAAAAAAAGGAGTTAAACAATTAGAGCGCTGGCAAAGCGCTTTTTTTATTTTGTATAAATTATCTTACCCGTGGAAAGCTAAAAAAGAAAAAATTTTGTATTTAGAGGTGATAAAATGCCTTTTGGAATAATTTTACTTGTTGCAGTAGCTATTTTAATATATTTTGGTGTTTTACATCGGGTTCTTGATAGGATGAAATTGAACGATAAAACAGCCCTCCTATTTTTGGCAATAATGGTAGTAGGATTTTTTTTACCAGCAATTCCTTTAAGTAGCAGTTTATCGATAAATATTGGTGGAGGAATAGTACCGATAATCTTAGCTTTATATTTAATAGTAACGGCAGATGAAGCTGCGGAGAAAATAAGAGCAATTGTAGCTTCGGTAATCAGCGGTATAGCAGTATTTTTGGCGGGTAGGCTATTACCTGCAGAACCCGATGTAATGATAATAGATCCGCTTTTTGCCTTTGCAATAATTTCAGGAATTGTATCCTATATTTTCGGCAGATCAAGGCGCGGAGCTTTTATTGCAGGTATAATGGGTATTTTAATCGGGGATCTTTTATACGTTTTTGGGGTAGCGGGAAGACCCATTGGTACTGTTATAGGAGGAGCAGGAGTTTTTGATGCGACAATAATTTCGGGTGTGATAGCGGTCCTTTTATGTGAATTAGTTGGGGAGACAAGGGAAAAGCTTCAGGGAGGAACGGCAAAAGCAAATTTAAATACAAGAAAACAAGAAGAATCAACTCAAAATAATATTTCGCAAGATGATTTTACACAAGAAGGGGATGAAAAAAATGAGGAGTAAAATAAAGAGATTATATATTTATTTGTTAATAATATTTATTGTTTTTTCATTTTTTTCAATTGTTCACGCTGAAGAAGAAACAAAAGATGGCTATTTTACGGTTTATGAAGAGGGTACCAACGATATTGTATTTCGAACCAGCATGTATGTAACTGTGGGAGATCAATATTTAGATGAAAATAATAATTTGTACGAAGTTACAGAGGTGAAGGGTAATATAGCTTTTGCAAAATTTATAGAAAAAATTGATATTGAAAGTGCTCTTCAAACCAATGAACAGGAAGGTGTTCAGGAAGCATTTAAAGAATCAGGACAAAAAGTAATAGCCATATATCATACCCACAGTGATGAGTCGTATGTTCCTACCGATGGTAAATCCAGCATTCCATATAGGGGAGGAATATTCAAAGTTGGAGAGGCTTTAAAAAAAGCCCTGGAGCAAAAGGGAGTAAAGGTGATTCAATCGGAAAAACCCCATGACCCTCATGATGCCGGTGCTTACCATCGCTCGAGGCGTACCGCCATGGAGCTTCTAAAACAGAGACCCGATGCCGTTTTAGATGTACACAGGGATGCAGTACCCGCCGAAGAGTATACCGGCAGTGTAAATGGAAGGCCGGTAGCGCAGATTAGGCTTGTTGTTGGAAGACAAAATCCGCAGATAAAAATGATAAATAATTTTGCCTGGCAGATTAAGGCCACTGCAGATAAAAAATACCCTGGCCTTCTAAAGGGAATATTTTACGGTAAGGGCAACTACAATCAGGACCTTTTCCCCAGGACAATATTGGTAGAAGCCGGGACTTACACAAATCATAGAGAAAAGGCTGAAGAAGGTATTCAACATCTGGCGGATGTAATAATGGCGACCGTATACGGTGCGGATTATCAAAAAGAATCGACACCTCAAGGTTTGGTCGCCCAGGTGCCCGGAGAAAGAAAAAGTGCGGGTACCACAATATTCTGGATAATTTTTATCGCGGTGTTAGGAATTGTAGGATACATGATTATCAGCACGGGGGGTTGGAATGAATTTAAAAGCAAAGTGAAAAAGTTCGGTAGTTCGGAATTCTCCAATTTCCTGGGAAATATTCTTGTAAAAAAGAAAAAGTCTATTTTACAGGAAAACCAGGAAGAAGTAAAAAAAGAGGAAAAAGAAGCTGCACAGATTATTTCAGATCAAGATGATACTGAACCGGAAAAAGAAGAAAATAAAAATGAAGAAAATAATTTATAGGTGGAATTTATGAAAGTGATATATGCTGATTACTGGGGCAGCTACATTTCTGTAGTAGCTGCTTCCATTCATTTAGGACTTATTATTGAATACGATTATGATAAATTGCTAAATTTACAAAAGTTTTGCGATAAAAATTGCTTGGAACAGGGAAGGCTAATTTTTTTTGGAACCGATAAAAAAGGTAGAAAGGTGTATATTTTAGGAGTTAAAAAATCAGGTAAAATTGTGGAAAGGGCTTTAAGAGGAATTTCTGAGATTTACGATATTGGAAAAGATAATTTATCTTTTGTAGATTTATCTGATTATAAGAATATTTACATTAAGGCAGGCGAATTTTTTTGTAAAAAAATGAATTTTAAAAGCATAGGACAAAAACTCATTGTTTATGGAATAAAGAAAAATTTTATAGAATTGAAAAAGTTAATATTAAAGATTAGAGAATAATTAAGGTGATGTTTTATGAAAATATTTTACTATTGTTATGGAAGTGCCCATTCTTCGGTAGTAGCAGCCGCCATTCATACAGGATTTCTTCCGGTGGATAGAATACCCGAATATAACGAATTTATTGAATTACCCTATTACGATAAAACAGAAAATTATGAAATAGGCACACCTTTTTTTATGGGTAAGGATGAATTCGAAAATGAAGTTTTTATTATAGGCATGACCAATGAAAGAGAATTGATAAAGAAAATTATTATTTCCTATTTAAAAGAGTGCGGTATTGATCATCACGAAATATATATGGTTGGCACCTTACAACTGGTAAATTTGAAAACAAAAATTGGTGGGATCTTATCCCGAAGACTCGGGCTCGTTTTTCTGGGAAGACCATTGACAATAAAAGGTATTCAGGAAAGGTATTTTGATTTTGTGGATCTGGTAAAAAAAGTTAAAAAAAATTTAATGGAAATTAATTTCTTGACTTGAATGTTAATTTAATTAATAATAAAGTTTGTAAAGTTTTAAGTAAAAGGGGATAAAAATTGGGGAAGGCAAAGGTTTATTATATAAAAGAAAATAGTTTGGCAAAAAAAGCTGGAATAAATATAGGAGATGAAATTTGTTCCATTAATGGTAAACCTGTTGAAGATATTCTGGATTACAAGTTTTACTCCACTGAAGAAAAAGTTGAAATACTCCTAAAGACAAAAGAAGGGGAAAAAAAAGTATACATTGAAAAGGATTTTGATGAAGATCTGGGAATCGGATTTAAAAATCCCATTATAGATACAATAAAGGTCTGCAAAAATAGGTGTATATTTTGCTTTGTTGACCAAATGCCAAAGGGTTTACGTCCTTCACTTTATGTGAAAGATGATGATTATCGTTTATCTTTTCTTAAAGGCACCTACATCACCCTTACAAATCTAACTCTTCAAGACAAGAAAAAAATTTACGAGATGCATTTAAGCCCTCTTTATATCTCAGTTCATGCAACGGATATAAAAATAAGAAATTTTTTACTGGGGGTTGAAAACGGTTTAAATATCCTTGAATGTTTGGAAGAATTTAAAGAAAACGGGATTAATTTTCACACCCAAATTGTTCTTTGTCCGGGTATAAATGATAAAGAAGTGCTTAAAAAAACTATAGAAGACCTTACGGGACTTTACCCCGCAATTCTTTCAATAGCCGTTGTACCGGTTGGGCTAACCCGCTTCAGGGAAAATTTATTTCCATTGAGGGATTTTACATCAAAAGAAGCTTTTGAGGTGATTAAACTTATACAAAATTTCCAGAAATACAATTTGAGAAAATTTGGCAAAAGGCTTGTTTTTGCGGCCGATGAGTTTTATGAAAAAGCGAGTTTAAACTTTCCTTCCTATAAAACTTATGAAGATTTCGCCCAGTGGGAAAACGGAGTGGGGATGGTTTCATTATTACGACATCAAATTCGTTGCTATAAAAAGAGGCTACCCGGGAAACTGCTTAAAAGAAGGCATGTAACAATTGTTACCGGATTTTCCGGATACCAAATTTTAGCAAATGAACTGGCATTTATGAAAGATATAGAAAATTTAAGATTAGGAATAAAAGCTGTAAAAAACAGTTTTTTTGGTGAATCGGTCACCGTTGCAGGGCTAATAACAGGAACGGATATAATCTCACAGTTAAAAGACGAGGATTTGGGAGATGAGGTACTTATTCCTTCAGTTATGGTAAATGAAGGGAAATTTCTTGACGATGTCACTGTTGAGCAGGTATCAAAAAATTTAAATACTCCTTTTAAAGTAGTTCCTGTCAACGGTAAGGCCCTCCTCAACAGCATAATAAATATAAGATCGGGGGGAAGAACGTGGGATTTACAGCAACCATAATAGGAAGGCCAAATGTAGGGAAATCCACCCTATTTAACAGAATAATCGGAAAAAGAATCTCCATTGTTGATGATAAACCCGGTGTGACAAGGGATCGAATCTACGGTCAGGTGGAATGGAGAGATAAAAAATTTACCCTGGTGGATACGGGCGGAATAGAGCCCGGAAATGAAGATATCATTTTTTCAAAAGTTCTACATCAAGTAAAATTAGCTATAGAGAACACCGATGTAATAGTATTCCTTGTGGATGGGAAAGAAGGATTGACACCAATTGATGAAGATGTGGCCCAGATTTTAAGGAAAAGTAAAAAACCGGTTATTTTAGTAGTAAACAAAGTAGATAATTTTGAAACCCAATCAGAAGCTGCCTTTGAGTATTATAAATTGGGTTTTGGTGATCCTATATTGATTTCTGCCGCTCATGGTGTAAATATTGGTGATTTACTTGATAGGATTGTAGGACATATTCCAGACGAGGAGGTTCCTGAATACGACGAAGATGTAATTAAAGTAGCGGTGGTGGGTAGACCCAATGTGGGCAAATCTTCTCTTGTTAATTCAATCTTAGGAGAAGAAAGGGTAATTGTTAGCGACATTCCTGGCACAACAAGAGATGCTATCGATACTTTGTTTGAATATCAGGGGAAGAAAATGGTGTTAATTGATACGGCAGGTTTGAGAAGGAAAAGCAGGGTTAAGGAGGACATAGAATTTTACAGTAATTTAAGGGCTATCGGCGCCATAGAAAGGGCTGATGTGGTTTTAATGGTGATAGATGCCACTTCAGAAATTACGGAACAGGACAAAAAAATTGCAGGACTTGCCCATGAAGAAGGTAAAGCAATGATTATTGTGGTAAATAAATGGGACGCAGTGGAGAAGGACGACAAAACTATTTATAGATACACTGAAGAAATAAAAGAAGAATTCAAATTTGCCGAATATGCGCCTGTTGTTTTTGTTTCGGCGCTAACGAAAAAAAGGGTGCCAAAAATTTTAGAACTTATTGAATTTGTAATGAATTACTATACCTTTAGAGTAGAAAAAAAGATGTTAAGAGAACTTTTGGATGAAGCTATGACAATAGTACCTCCGCCGGTTATTAAGGGGAAAAGATTGAAAATTTACGATGCTGAACAAATAGGTATAAAACCCCCTACCTTTAGTTTTATTGTAAACGATCCGGAAATCTTACATTTTTCATATCAGCGTTATTTGGAAAACAAATTAAGGGAAAAATTTGGTTTTGAGGGCACTCCAATATTTTTCAAAATAAAAAAGAAGGAAAAGAAAAAATAAATTTTAAGGGGAATATAAATATGAGAATTTCAATTCTGGGCGCGGGAAGCTGGGGAACGGCTCTTTCAAATGTAGTTTCTGATAATAAGCATGAAGCAATTTTATGGGCAAGAAGGAGAGAATTAGCCGAAGAGATAAACCAAATAAAGGAAAATAAGGAATACCTGCCCGGTGCAAAAATAAATTCGAGCATTTTGGCAACTCATGATTTGGAATATGCTGTGAAAAATTCGGAAATAGTGATTCTTGCCACACCTTCTCAGGCCCTGCGGTCCATTCTAAGGGAAGCAAAAAAATATATAGCAAAAGACTCTATTATTTTAAACGCTTCTAAGGGCATAGAGAATGAAAGCCTTATGCGCATGTCTGAAGTAATAAAAGATGAATTACCCCAAAATTCTCAAATTGCAGTTATTTCTGGTCCAAGTCATGCGGAAGAAGTAATAAGGAGATATCCTACCGCTGTTGTGGTAGCTTCCAAGGATAAAAGGGTTTTGAAAATCTTACAGGAGGTTTTTATTAATAATTATTTTAGAGTTTATCGAAACTCTGACGTAATAGGAGTAGAATTGGGAGGAGCTTTAAAAAACATTATAGCTATTTGTTCAGGAGTTTCTGAAGGCCTGGGATATGGCGATAATACTCGGGCAGCTTTGATTACCAGGGGTATTATCGAGATAATGAGGTTGGGGAAAAAGCTGGGGGCTAAAAGCTCCACTTTTTCTGGACTATCGGGAATAGGCGATGTAATTGTTACCTGCAGCAGCATGCACAGCCGTAACAGGAGAGCGGGAATTGAGATTGGAAAGGGCAAAAAAGTTGATGAGGTTGTTAAATCCACAAAAATGGTAATCGAAGGAATATATGCTACAAAAGCTGCAAAAAAACTTTCTGACCTATATGAAGTGGAAATGCCGATAACCCAGGAGGCATATAAAGTATTATTTGAGGATAAAGACCCCAAAAAAGCTGTAGATGATTTAATGGCAAGGCGGGGGAAAATAGAAGTATATTAATAATTTAAGTTACCGGGGTTTAATAAATAATCCCGGTAAAATTATTTTAAGCAAAATTTTTTATACTGTTTAAAGCTTTTTCTCTCCAGCTTCCTTTTTTATATACCAAAAAGGTTATGAAGGCTCCAAATACCCACGCAAATAAAAGAGAAAAGAAGATAGACTCGGGCCTGCCAGGGGGATATTCCGGGCTTTTTGTAAGATAAGCAAGGCCGTAGGCAATAGGTACCCTCAGAAAAATTGTGGTTATAAGAGAATTTTATTTTTATTATTTTTAATCCCTTAACTTTTTAGCAATCTTTTGTAATATTCCCAAAAAGGTGTCCATATATATATTAGTGATAAATGAATGGGAATTCTTCGTTCAAAGTAAATCTTAGGCTAAGGAGGGGAGATGATGGAAAATTTTGATCTTTTCAGGGATATTGCTGAACGAACCAAGGGAGATATTTACATCGGGGTAGTAGGTCCTGTGAGGGCCGGAAAATCAACTTTTGTAAAAAAGTTTATGGAACTCTTGGTGCTTCCAAATATCGATGATCCAAATGCAAAGCTGAGGGCAAAAGACGAACTGCCACAAAGCGGTGCGGGCAGGACAATAACTACAGCAGAACCGAAATTTATTCCAAGTCAGGCCGTGGAAATTACTATAAAGGATAACATTAAATTAAGAGTAAGACTTGTGGATAATGTCGGTTTTACCGTAAGAGGAGCCCTGGGTTATGAAGATGAAAATGGACCGCGGATGGTGAGTACGCCCTGGTATGAGAAGGAAATACCCTTTCAGGAAGCAGCAGAAATCGGTACAAGGAAGGTAATTGAAGAGCATTCCACAATAGGTATTGTGGTTACTACCGATGGTTCAATCACGGATATTCCGAGGGATAATTACGTTCAGGCAGAAGAAAGGGTTATAAAGGAAATGAAGAATATCGGAAAACCCTTTGTGGTGGTTTTGAATTCAGCAAAGCCCGAAGATGAATTAACAAAGGAATTAAGGGAGATACTGGAGGAAAAATACGATGTACCGGTTCTTTTGTACGACTGTCAAAACTTAAGACAAGAAGATATTTATGAAATTCTTGAAAAGACTCTTTATGAGTTCCCTGTAATGGAAATCAATATTAAGATGCCAAGATGGGTGGATGCCCTTGAAAAAGAGCACTGGTTAAAGAAAAATATTGAAGAGACCCTCCGGGAAAATGTGAAGAATATCTATCGCCTGAGGGATGTAGAAAAGGTATTGGAATCTTTCAAAACCTGTGATTTGATAGAAAACGTCAGGGTGAAAGAACTAAATCCCGGAACCGGAAAAGCCGATATCGAAATCTCCACACCCGATAGGCTCTTTTATAAGGTACTGAGTGAAATTTCCGGCGTTGAAGTGACGAACGATCATAGTTTAATTAAAACATTGAAAGAATTTTCAAAAGCTAAGAAAGAGTATGACAAAGTCGCAAAAGCTTTGGAGGATGTAAAACGGGTAGGATACGGTATTGTTCCACCGCAATTAGATGAGCTAACCCTGGAAGAACCGGAAATTATAAGACAGGGATTCCGCTTTGGAGTAAGATTAAGGGCGGTGGCTCCTTCAATTCATATGATAAGAGCCGATATTCAGACCGAAGTTTCTCCTTTAATAGGTACGGAAAAACAGAGTGAAGAACTGTTAAATTATTTAATGAGCGAGTTTGAAAGAAGCCCTGAAAAAATATGGCAGACAAATATTTTTGGCAAATCATTGCAGGAGCTTGTTAGGGAGGGAATACAGAACAAACTACAACATATGCCCGAAGCAGCTCAAGTAAAGCTTCAGGAAACTTTGCAGAGAATTGTCAACGAAGGAAGCGGGAGCATCATATGTATTATTTTATAAATCAAAAAAAGTTAAGATTCTTACAGGTTGGTGGTAAGCCAACCTTATATTTTTGTAAGTTTTTTTTTAGGGATTGACAAAAAATTTATTCGTATTTTATATTAAAATAAAAAAAATGTAAATAGTAATACAAGAATTGCTTTTCTGTTTATATAAAAAATTAAATTCATGTATACAATATACTATATTCAATAATCTAAAGGAGCTATGGTATAAACTATAAAGACTAACGAAAATTAAACAATTTAAAAAATGAATTAATAAAACTTTTTATTTTAACTGGAAAGGAGGCAATTATATGCAAAAAACTGTTGTTTTAGGTGTTATTGGAGCTGACTGTCATGCTGTAGGGAATAAGATTCTTGAAAGAGCACTTTCAGAAGCAGGATTTAATGTTGTAAACATAGGAGTTATGTGTTCACAAGAGGAATTTATTAATGCTGCTATTGAAACAAACGCGGATGCAATATTGGTTTCGTCCCTCTACGGCCATGGGGAAATAGACTGTAGAGGTTTAAGGGAAAAGTGTGATGAAGCAGGGCTTAAAAATATTTTACTTTATATCGGTGGCAATCTTGTGGTTGGAAAACAAGATTGGAGTGATGTTGAAAAAAGGTTTAAAGGGATGGGCTTTAACAGGGTTTATCCACCCGGAACATCTCCACAGATAGGTATAAGAGACCTCAAAAGGGATTTAGGGATAGAGGATTAGGTGGTATCATGGATGCAGCACTTTTGATAGATTTTGGAAGCACGTACACGAAACTTACTGCAGTTGATTTAGAAAATGAGGAAATACTTGCAACGGCAAAGGACTTAACAACAGTTCAAACAGATATAATGATAGGATTTAAAAATGCCTTTGAAAAGTTAAAGGAAAAGATAAATTTAAATAAGGTAAACTTTGTGGAAAAATTGGCCTGTTCTTCCGCTGCAGGTGGACTAAAGATGGTAGCTATTGGATTAGTGCCTGAATTAACAGCTGAGGCTGCAAAAAGGGCTGCCCTTGGTGCCGGTGCGAGAATTCTTGGCGTATATAGCTTCGAACTTACAAAGTTTGAGATTGAGGAGATTATAGACAAAAAGCCAGATATAATTCTTCTCGCAGGTGGGACAAATGGTGGAAACAAGGACTGTATAATCCATAATGCAAAACTTATAGCAAAATATATAAAAAATGTTCCAATAGTTGTTGCTGGGAATAAAAATGCACAGGATGAGATAAGTGATATATTCAATAAATACAATATTTATTATAAGATTACCGAGAACGTTATGCCAAAGCTTAACCAAATAAACGTAGAACCTGCGAGGAAAGTTATAAGAGAAATTTTCATGAAAAAAATAGTCGAAGCCAAAGGGATGAAAAGGGCAGAAAAGTTTATTAACAGCATATTGATGCCAACTCCTGCAGCAGTATTAAAGGCTGCAAAGATACTCGCTGATGGAACAGATAAAGAAGGAGGGATAGGAGAGCTTATTGTTGTTGACATTGGAGGGGCAACTACAGACGTTCATTCTATAGCAAGTGGAGAGCCTTCAAAGGCCGGAGTAACTTTAAAAGGACTTCCAGAACCCTACGCAAAAAGGACGGTTGAAGGAGACCTTGGTATGAGGGTTAGCGCAGTATCCCTTTTGGAGACTGCAGGAATTAAAAGAATTAGTAAGTTCATACCTAATAGCAAATGCGATATTGAAGAAAGATGTAAATTTCTTCAATCCAATATAAGTTTTGTTCCTAAGAATGAGGAAGATTTGGAATTTGATGAAAGTCTTGGAATGGCAGCAACAGAAATTGCTATGGAAAGGCATGTGGGAACAATCGAGTGCTTATATACTCCTTTGGGGGCAATTTACTCTCAGGTAGGGAAGGATCTTTTGAATGTAAAATATTTGATTGGAACAGGAGGAGTTATAGTCCATAGCAAGAACCCTGAAAAAATACTTTCAACGGGAAAATTCAATCCTGCAGCTCCAAATTATTTAAAACCGGTAAATCCTGAAATATTAGTAGATAAAGAGTATATATTGTCTGCCATGGGATTATTAGCTGAAAAGTATCCGGACAAAGCTTTAAGGATTATTAAAAAGTATATAGTAAAGGTTTAAGGGGGGAATAATGTGGAACTTAAAAATAAGAAGTGGACAGAAGATAAATTTTTTAGAGTAAGAGAAGAGGTATTAAACCAGTGGCCAACGGGAAAAGGAGTGAATTTAGAGGAGGCTGCAGAATATTTAAGGAAAGTGCCAGAACATAAAAGTTTTCCTTTTAAGCTAAAAAAGGCTAAGGAACAAGGAATAACTTTAGCACAGCCAAGGGCAGGTGTTGCATTGATAGAGGATCATATAAACCTCTTAAAATATCTTCAAGATGAAGGGGAAGCAGACTTATTGCCGACAACTATTGACAGTTACACGAGACAAAATAGATATAAGGAATGTGAGATAGGGCTTGAAGAGAGTAGAAAGGCCGGCCGTTCGATGCTAAATGGATTTCCTGCGGTAAACCACGGTGTTGAAGGATGTAGAAGGGTCTTTGAGGCGATTGGCCTTCCACTTCAAGCAAGGCATGGAACACCGGACGCAAGGCTTTTATCTGAAATAATACATGCAGCAGGGTGGACTTCAAACGAAGGCGGTGCAATTTCATACAATATTCCTTATGCAAAAAATGTGAGCCTCGAAAAGTCAATACTTGATTGGCAGTACTGCGATAGATTAGCTGGACTTTATGAAGAGATGGGAATTTCTTTAAACAGAGAACCATTTGGTCCATTAACAGGAACCTTAGTTTTACCCAGTATATCAAATGCAGTTGCTATAATAGAGGGATTACTTGCTGCAGAACAGGGTGTTAAGAATATCACCTTAGGATATGGACAGTGTGGAAATTTAATTCAGGATGTCGCAGCAATGAAGGCTTTAGAGGAGCAGGCTAATGAATACTTTAAAGAATACGGATATGATGTAGAGCTTACAACTGTATTCCATCAATGGATGGGAGGATTCCCACAGGATGAGGCAAAGGCCTTTGGAGTTATTTCATGGGGTTCAGCAACAGCAGCCCTCGCAGGAGCTACAAAGGTTATAGTAAAGACTCCTCATGAAGCTGTTGGAATTCCAACCAAAGAAGCTAATGCAGCTGGAATTAAGGCAACAAAGCAGACGTTAAACTTATTAAAAGGTCAGAGGCTTCCTATGTCAAAGGAATTAGAGGAAGAAATCAAACTTATTAAAATGGAAACAAAGTGCATACTTGATAAGGTGTTTGAGGTTGGGAAAGGCGATCTTGCTGTAGGGGTTGTAAAGGCCTTTGAAATGGGAATTTTAGACATTCCCTTTGCACCAAGCAAGTTCAATGCAGGTAAAGTACTTCCTGCAAGGGACAACAATGGTGCAGTTAGAATACTTGAATTTGGAAACCTCCCGTTTACAAAGGAAATCAAGGATTTTCATAGAAGCCTTTTAGAGGAAAGGGCAAGGTATGAAAAGAGGAAAGTAGGATTCCAAATGGTGGTGGATGATATTAATGCTGTCGGGAAGGGATTCTTAGTAGGAAGGCTAATTTATTAATTAAACATTGTGAGAGAGGTTGGGAATTTTTATGAAAATTGTAGATGTGTTAATATCAGCAGGAAGGACGGGATTTTTCTTTGATGACCAAAGGGCTATAAAAAAGGGTGCTCCACATGATGGATTTGTTTACATAGGAGAGCCTGTAACTGAAGGATTTAAGACCATAAGAATGGCTGGAGAGTCTATTTCTGTTATGCTTATATTAGAAGATGGTCAAATTGCCTTTGGTGATTGTGCAGCTGTTCAATACTCAGGTGCAGGTGGAAGAGACCCTCTATTTTTAGCTGAAGAGTTTATTCCAGTTATTGAAAAATACATTTCACCAAAGCTTATAGGAAGGGAAATAACAACCTTTAAAGAAATGGCCCAAGAAATAGACAATATGGAAATAGCGGGGAAAAGGCTCCATACTGCAATAAGATACGGAGTAACTCAGGCTATATTAGATGCAGTTGCAAAGGCAAGAAAGGTTACTATGGCGGAAGTAATAAGAGATGAATATAATACAGGCGTTGAATTTAAAAAGATTCCTATTTTTACACAATCCGGCGATGATAGATACATCAATGTTGATAAGATGATTCTAAAGGGTGCAGATGTATTGCCGCATGGCCTTATAAACAACGTAAAGGAAAAGCTTGGGGAAAAGGGAGAGCTTTTAAAAGGGTATGTAGCTTGGCTTAAAGATAGGATTCTAAAATTAAGGACTTCTCAAGGATATAATCCAATTCTTCATATAGATGTT
Organism: Thermovenabulum sp.; assembly: GCF_049723235.1. Taxonomy (NCBI): domain Bacteria; kingdom Bacillati; phylum Bacillota; class Clostridia; order Thermosediminibacterales; family Thermosediminibacteraceae; genus Thermovenabulum; species Thermovenabulum sp. Next base: position 48,442 of record NZ_JBNARB010000011.1, read on the forward strand.
TACGGAACCATTGGAATAGCTTTTAACATGGACTATGAAAAAATGGCAAATTATTTGGGCGAACTTGAGGAAATAGCAAAGCCATTTAAATTAAGGATAGAAGGGCCTGTGGATGTTGAAAATAGGGAAGGGCAGCTTGAAGCACTTAAAAAGCTTAGAAACCTTTTAAAGCAAAAGGGAATTCGAGTTGAAATCGTTGCGGATGAATGGTGCAATACCCTGGAAGATATTAAACTATTTGTTGATGAAGGTGCTGCTGATATGATTCAGATAAAGACTCCAGATCTTGGGGGAATAAACAATGTTGCGGAGGCAATACTTTACTGCAAAAAGCATGGAATAGGAGCGTACTGCGGAGGAACTTGCAATGAAACCGATAGATCAGCACAGGTTTTAACAAATATAGCTATAGCATGTAATGCAGACCAGTGCCTTGCAAAACCGGGAATGGGCGTTGATGAAGGATTTATGATAGTCTACAATGAAATGCAAAGGGTGTTAACATTATCAAAAAATAGGGAAAGAATAAACGAGGCTATTATTAATTCAAACAAAGTGAATACAATGGGAGGGGTGCTATGAAAATAACTAAGCCTGCTAAGGCAGGTACGATGGAATCAAATGATATCTACATCATGGTATATCCAAATGAAAAAGGAAATGAAATTCAGCTTGATAGCATAGTTTTAAAGCAGTTTGGAAAGCAGATAGAAAAGGTTATTATGGATACTTTAAAAGAGCTTGAGGTTGAAAACGCCCTTGTGGTGGCAAAGGATAGGGGTGCTCTTGATTATACAATAAGAGCGAGGGTAGAAACAGCGATAAAAAGAGCAATAAAATAGTGTCAAAAAGTCAAAGTGGATGCCACTTTAGGAGAGGTGATACCTTATGAGAAGGAGTATGCTTTTTATTCCTGGGAATAATCCGTCTATGATTCAAAATGCGCCTGTACTTGGTGCGGATAGTATAATCTTAGACCTTGAGGATGCGGTTAGCATAGATGAAAAGGATTCGGCAAGGTTTTTGGTCAGAAATGCCCTTTTAGAGCTTGACTTTAATGGGTGTGAAAAAGTTGTGAGGATAAATTCTATAAATACTGAGCTTGGATATGAGGATATAGATGTTATTGCAAGGGTAAAGCCCAATGCCCTTTTGGTTCCAAAGGCAACGGAGGATGCAATCAAGGAGATAGATGAGCTTATTTCGACTATTGAAAGGGAAGAAGGCTTTAAATTAGGAAGTATAAAGCTTATTCCCCTTATAGAAACTGCCTTTGGGGTTGAGGATGTATTCAACATTGTTAAATCCTCTAAAAGGGTAGCTGCGGTTTTGCTTGGTGCTGAGGATTTAACAGCTGATATGGAAATAAAAAGGACAAAGGAAGGAGAGGAAATTTTTTATGCAAGAAGCAGGATCGTTTTTGCATGTAAAGCTCTAAAAGTTGATGCAATAGATACTCCCTTTACGGATATAAATGACTTTGAAGGATTAAAAAGGGATTGCCAAAGAGCAAAACTTATAGGCATGACCGGAAAGGCTGCTGTAAATCCAAGGCAGATAGATATAATAAACGAAGTTTTCTCAACAAGCATTGAGGATATAGAGTGGGCAAAAAGGGTTATTGCAGCCTATAATGAGGCACAAAGGGAAGGAAAAGGAGTATTTTCCCTTGATGGTAAAATGGTAGATGCTCCTTTATTTGTAAGGGCTAAGAATGTCTTAGAGAAGGCAAAGGCCATAGGCCTTATAAAGGAGTGATATCATGATAAATGCAGTAAAGAGGGAACTTCCTGAATACATAGAAGGCTACGGAAAGGTTAAACCCTTTATAGGAGCTTATGAAAATATTGGTGAAGTTAAAAAAACTTCAGTAAAAATAAAAAGCGTAAAGCCTGGTGAAAATAAAGTTCTTCCTTCATTAAGGGATGCACTTTTAAAGTGCGGCATAGAGGATGGAAAGACTTTATCCTTTCATCATCATTTAAGAAACGGGGATTATGTTTTAAACATGGTTTTAGAGGAAGTTGCAAAGCTGGGGATAAAAGATATAAAGGTTGCGGCAAGCTCAATATTCCCATGCCACGCCCCGTTAGTTGAACATATTAAAAATGGAGTTGTAACTCAAATTTATACAAATTATATGTCGGGACCTGTCGCTGAGGCTGTATCTTGTGGACTCTTAAAATATCCTGCTATTATGCACACCCACGGAGGAAGGGCAAGAGCTATAGAAAGCAAAGACTTGGATATAGATATTGCATTTATTGCAGCGCCAACCTGTGATACTTACGGAAACATAAACGGAGTTGAAGGAAAGTCAGCCTGCGGAAGTTTAGGCTATGCTATTCCCGATGCGATGTATGCTGAAAGGGTTGTTGCTATAACAGATAATCTTGTTGATTATCCAGCATGCCCTATTGAAATAAGTCAGGAATATGTTGATTATATTGTGAAGGTTGATTCAATTGGGGATCCTAAGGGTATTGTTTCTGGAACTACGAGGATAACAAAGGATCCTGTAGGACTTAAAATTGCAAAACTTGCTGCACAGCTTATTGATGAATCAGGTTTGTTAAAAGATGGTTTTTCCTTCCAAACAGGTGCGGGAGGAACTTCCCTTGCTGTTGCAGCCTATGTAAAGGACATTATGAAAAGAAAAAATATTAAGGGGAGTTTTGCAGCAGGTGGAATTACGGGATATATAGTGGAGATGTTTGAGGAAGGATTGTTTAAAACCTTATTTGATGTTCAGTGCTTTGACCTTAAAGCAGTAGAGTCTTACAAAAACAACAAGGCCCATCAGAGAATGTCAGCATCAATGTATGGCAATCCCCACAATAAAGGTGCAGTTGTAAATAACCTCGACGTTATGATACTCGGTGCAGCGGAAATAGATACCGATTTTAACGTTAATGTTACAACAGGATCAAAAGGAATTATAATGGGAGGATCTGGAGGTCATTCGGATACTGCAGCAGGAGCTGAGCTTGCAATTGTTGTAACTCAGCTTACAAAGGCAAGGCTTCCCATAATCGTGGATAGGGTAACTACAGTTACAACCCCAGGTGAAACCATTGATGCCGTTGTTACCGAAAGGGGAATTGCAATAAACCCAAAACGAAAGGACCTTTTAGAAAGACTAAAGGATTCAAATCTTCCGATATTCACAATAGAAGAGCTTAAAAACATGGCAGAAAGATTAACAGGTGTTCCTGAAAAGGTAGAGTTTGATGAAAGAATAGTTGCAGTTGTTGAGTATAGGGATGGGACTGTTATTGATGTTGTAAGGCAGGTTAGGTGATTTTATGGAAATTTTTGAAACAAAGGATTTAGAAGAGGTAAGAAGCTTTTTAAAGGAGTTTGACCTCACTTTAGAGGAAGATGTTGAAATAACCTTAGTTGCGAAGGAAAATGGTAAAGTAGTTGGAACTTGTTCTGCAGCAGGGGATATAATAAAGGATTTTGCTGTTTCTAAAGAATTCCAAAATGAAGGAATTGCAGCAAAGCTTTTAACAAGTATTCAAAATAAGCTTTTTGACAAGGGTATATATGAAACTTTTATTTTTACAAAACCTGAAAATAAAGCTATCTTTGAAGGATTGGGCTATAGGTTTGTTGAAGGAAATGAAGATGTTGTTCTTCTTGAGGGAGGGGCTGCAAATATACAAAAATATGTAAAGAATAGTTTTTTAAAAAGTGGATTAAGTTCAAATGAAAAGGCAGCCCTTGTTGTGAACTGCAATCCCTTTACATTAGGCCATAGATACCTTATAGAAACCGCATCGAGGGAAAATTATGAGGTTGTAGTTTTCGTAGTTGAAGAAAATAAATCCTTATTCCCTTTTGATGTTAGATTAAAACTTGTAAAGGAAGGGGTTAAGGATTTAAAGAATGTAAAGGTTTTGCCTGGAGGGAGATATATAATCTCTTCAGCCACCTTCCCAAGCTATTTTTTAAGAAGGGAAGATGAAAGATTAACAGCTTTTGCAAGGCTTGATGCAGCAATATTTGGAAGGTATATAGCAAAGGAATTTAATATAATAAAAAGATATGTAGGAACAGAACCTTACTGCAAGGTAACAAATGCATACAATAATGCCCTTAAGGAGATTTTACCCTCCTTTGGAGTTGAGGTAAAATTAATTGAAAGATTGAAAATAAAAGATGCTCCAGTTAGCGCATCTTTTGTAAGAAGTCTTATAAAGCAGGGAAGAATTGAGGATACAAAAATTTATCTTCCTGAGACAACATATAGTTTTTTAGTATCAGAAGAAGCAAAAGGAATAATAGAAAAAATAAAAAGGAGCGATAGTCCCCATTGATAAGAATACTTGAAGATAGGGAAAAAAGGTTTTTAAAAATATTAAAGCTTTATGAAGAATATAACCTTCCTGTTCTTTGCGGAAAGATAAATTACCCTGGGGATAACAAAAACACATTAGAGGCAAACCTTGCCTTTAATGTGTTGTATTCTCTACTCATTAAAAAATTTAAAAAGTTTATAATCCATAGGGAGACAGATGAAGGTTATGATGGGAAAAGCTTATTGCTCGTATTAAATATGGACAAGTTTGAGACAAAAAAGTTAGCTGTTGAAATAGAAGAAAGTCACCCGTTAGGAAGGATTTTTGATATAGATATATACGAAGGGGAAGTTCCTGTGTCAAGGATAGAACTTGGATTTGACGAGAGAAAATGCGTCCTGTGCAGTAAAAGTGCAAGAGAATGTTCAAGGGAAGGGATGCACAAAGTAGAAGAAGTTGTCAGGGCTATTAATTTAAAAATACAAAATTTTATAAGTAAAGGATAATAATTTCAATAAAATAGCATTAATTTAAAATTAGTAAAGGAAGATGCGGTTTGTTACAAAGTCTTTTAACAGATGAGTTTTCAAAAAATGTTGGCAGGATTTTGACCGAAGGGATGCTTGTTGAAATTAATTCCCATCCATCCCCGGGATTAGTTTCACCCTTTTCAAAGGGAAGCCATAGGGATATGGATTACAATACCTTTTTAAGAAGTACAGCTACCCTTTCTAAATATATGCCCTATTTTGTTCAGATAGGGCTCAAATACGATGATGATATTTTAAAAAGAATAAGAAAAATAGGCTTATTAGCTGAAAAGGATATGTTTAGTGTGACCTCTGGAGTGAATACGCAAAAGGGACTTATTTTTCTTTGTGGGCTTATAGGGGCAAGTGTGGGAAGGTGCAGAAAATTAAATCTTTCTATTGATAGAAAAAATATATCAAATATTATCAAAGATATAACAAAAGGAATAGTTGAAAGGGAGCTAAATAATATTGATGTGAATAAATACCTTACAAATGGAGAAAGGCTTTATTTGAGGTATGGGATTGAGGGTATAAGAGGAGAGGTGGAAAGGGGTCTTCCCACGGTTCTTGAATATGGACTTCCTGCTTTCGAGGAAGGATTAAAAATTGGACTTAATTTAAACGATTCGTCAGTCCACTCTTTAATTCATATAATGGCTGAGGTCGAAGATACAACTGTGATAAACAGAAAAGGCCTTAAAGGCTTATATCTTATGAAAGACCATGCAAAAAATGCAATTTACTTAGGTGGAATGTCAACCAAACAGGGACGATTATATATAGAGAAAATGGATAAGTATTTTATAAGGGAAAATATAAGTCCGGGCGGAGCTGCGGACCTTTTGGCAGTTACTTATATTATTTACAAACTTGAAAAAATGGAAAATCATGATGAAATTTAACTTCTTTTTTTCGCCTATTATTAGCAAAATTAGGCGTTTATTTATTTTTTGTTAAATTTTAGTACAAAAATTAATAATTGCTAAAAAAAAACCAATATGATATAATGTCTATCATACAAAGATAAATGTATATATAATGTAGACAGGAGGTGTTGTTTTGACGGACACTAAAGGGCTATATATTGTAAAAGAAGAAATACTACCAGAAGTTTTAAAAAAGACTGTTAAGGCCAAGGAATTAATAAAAAATAAAACGGTTAAAACTGTAAATGAAGCCTGTGAGAAGGTAGGAATTAGCAGGAGCGCTTTTTATAAATATAAGGATTACATTTTTCCATTTTATGAAGCCAGCTTGGGCAAAATTATTACCATTGCTTTAATTTTAGAGCATAAGCCCGGGGTCTTATCAGGCATTCTGGAAGAGATTGCAAAAGCGAGAGGTAATGTATTAACCATAAATCAGAACATACCCATCCAGGGTTCGGCAAGTGTAACGATTTCCTTTGATACCAAAGAATTGTCAAAGAATATCGAAGAACTTTTAGAAATTTTAGAACAAAAGCCCGGGGTACAGAAAATAGAAATTTTAGCTCAGGAATAAAAGAGCAAAAAGGGGGATAAGGTTGTATAACATTGGAATCTTGGGTTTCGGTACGGTAGGGAGCGGAGTTGTAGAGCTGATTTTAAAAAACAACGGCAATATTGAAAAGAAAGGCGGCTTAACCTTAAATATTAAAAAAATCCTTGTAAAGAATAAAGTAAAAAAAAGACCGGAATACTTAAAAGAACTTATTACATATGAGCCAGAAGATATTATTTATGATCCGGAAATTGACCTTGTGGTAGAAGTGATGGGAGGAGAAGAACCTGCTTTAACCTATATTCAACAGGCATTGAAAAATAAAAAACACGTGGTTACGGCAAATAAAGAAGTAATATCAAAACACGGCAGAGAATTACTGGAGCTTGCACTTCAAAATAAAGTTAACCTCCTTTTTGAAGCAAGTGTAGCAGGAGGAATACCCATAATAATACCTTTAAAAGAAAGTCTCATAGCCAATGAATTTGCTAATATTACAGCCATATTAAATGGGACAACCAATTTTATTTTAACCCAGATGGAAGAAAATAAAGTGGATTTTTCTACAGCACTGGAAATGGCTAAAAAGCAGGGTTATGCTGAAAGCGACCCCTCAGCTGATATTTTAGGTTTTGATGCCGCAAGGAAAATAGCGATACTTGCGTCAATAGCCTTTAACGTAAGGGTAACGCCGGATAAGGTGTATACTGAGGGAATAAATGGTATTTCTTATACCGATATTAATTATGCACAGGAATTGGGATTTACAATAAAACTAATTGCAGAAGCACAGCGTACGAAAGATGGAATTTTTGTGTTGGTGGCACCGGTTCTTTTAAGGAAAGAGCATCCGCTAAGTTCGGTAAAAGATGTATATAATGCGGTGATAGTCGAGGGCGATGCAGTGGGAAGGCTCATGTTTTACGGAAAAGGGGCTGGTAAGATGCCTACTGCCAGCGCTGTAGTTTCGGATATTATAAAGGCATTAAAAACGGATGAAAAAAATAGACTAAACTGCACATGTTTCAGAGATGAAAGGGTTTTACCCATCGAACTTTTCCGTTCGGCTTATTATTTTAGAATAAAAGCTATGGACAAGCCCGGTGTGCTCTCTAAAATTTCGGGGATATTCGGACAAAACAATATAAATCTTTATATGGTTATACAGAAAAATTCCATTAAAAATATAGCGGAAATAGTAGTAATTACTTATGAAACCACCTTTAAAAATATTCAAAAAGCTGTGGATGAAATAAATTCCTTGGATGATATAGCTGAAGTATCTAACGTAATCAGGGTAAAAGAGGAGGTATAAATAATGGCAGGAATAATCGAAAGGTACTTTGACTACCTTCCGGTAAAGGAAAAGAAAAATATTATAACATTGAATGAGGGGAATACTCCATTGATAAGGGCTTATAACTTGGAGGAACATTTAAATACTAAATGCGAGATTTACTTGAAGTATGAAGGCATGAATCCAACCGGCTCTTTTAAGGACAGGGGTATGACGGTGGCAATATCTAAGGCAAAAGAAAATGGCAAAAAAGCGGTAATTTGTGCATCTACGGGTAATACATCGGCTTCGGCTGCTGCTTATTCCGCAAAGGCAAAAATAAGCTGCACTGTATTGGTGCCTCATAATGCGGTAGCCTTGGGAAAATTGTCTCAGGCGGTAGCTTACGGTGCAAAGATAATAGCTATTGAAGGCAATTTTGATATGGCATTGAAGATGGTAAGAGAAATTTCTGAGAAGTATCCTATCACATTAGTAAATTCTATAAATCCTGACAGGATAGAAGGCCAAAAAACCGCTGCTTTTGAAATATGCGATGAGCTAAAAGATTCTCCTGATTATTTGGCAATTCCTGTTGGTAATGCGGGGAATATCACCGCTTACTGGAAGGGCTTTAAGGAGTATTATTCTTTGAAAAAAGTAGAGAAGCTTCCTAAAATGCTGGGTTTTCAAGCGGCAGGTGCAGCACCAATAGTGGAAGGCAGAGTTATAGAAAATCCGCAGACCATAGCAACGGCTATAAAAATAGGTAATCCGGCCAGCTGGGAAAAAGCTGTAAAAGCTAAGGAGGAGTCAAAAGGGCTTATAGATAAAATTACCGATGAGGATATTTTAAATGCCTATTCTTTAATAGCAAAAAAAGAAGGGATTTTTGCAGAACCCGCCTCATGCGCTTCGGTGGCAGGTGTTATAAAACTTTGCAGGGAAGGGTTTTTCAAAGCAAAAGAAAAAGTAGTATGCGTATTAACCGGTAATGGATTGAAAGATCCTGAAACGGCCATGAAATTAGAAAAAGATTATTACATTTCTTCTCCAGATATAAATGATTTGGTTAAAATAATTTTTCAGTAAAAGAAAATATCTAACAGTTTCTAAAAATTTATTAAAGGATGGATGTAAATGGTAAGGGTAAAAGTTCCTGCTACTATAGCAAATTTGGGCCCGGGTTTTGATACCCTTGGAGTAGCGGTATCCCTTTTTAATATAATAGAGATGGATTTTTCTGATGAGATAAAAATAGAGGTATTAAATGAAGGTCAAAATATTTTACCTGAGAATGAAGCAAATCTGGTTTACCAATCGGCAAAAAAAATAATCGACCGTTTTGGTTTTGAAAAAAAATTACATATAAGATTAATTAATAATATTCCGCTTGCCAGGGGACTTGGTAGCAGCGCAGCTGCAATTGTTGGTGGGATAGTAGCTGTAAATGAACTTTTGGGGAATCCCCTTTCGATGGACGAAATTATTAACATAGCTACTAACATAGAAGGGCACCCCGATAATGTAGTTCCAGCTCTTTTAGGGGGGTTTACCATTTCCCTGTTTGATGGAGAAAAGGTTTTTTATAAAAAATTTAGTTTACCTGAAAAAGAACTGTGTTTTGTTGTTGCAGTACCGCAATTTCATTTAAAAACCTTAGATGCAAGAAAAGTACTCCCTGAAAAGATTCCTTTAAAGGACGCAGTTTATAATATGAGCAGAACCGCACTACTTGTTGCTTGTATAGCGCAAAAAGACCTTTCCTTTTTGAATGCGCTTTGCAAAGATAAGTTGCATCAACCCTATAGAAGTTCTTTAATACCGGGTATGGAAGAAATTATAAATAGAGGAATAGAAAAAGGACTTTTAAGCGTTTTTTTAAGCGGTGCAGGTCCTTCGATTGCAGGAATATGTGATAAAAAAGATGCAGAGAAAGCAGGAGAATTTATGGTTGGCACCTTCAGCAATTATGGTATAAAAGCAAATTACTTAATTTTGGATCCCTGCAATGAAGGAGTAAGCGTGTGCACTTAATATCGGAGAGAAATAAATATATTAAATACTAAAAGAGGCAGGTAGTAAACCTGCCTCTTCAACTGATAATTTTATACTAAATAATTGCGAACATAAAAATGGTCGGGCTGGCGGGACTTGAACCCACGACCCCTACCACCCCAAGGTAGTGCGCTCCCAAGCTGCGCTACAGCCCGATTAACTACAGGTATTATTATAATTGATATTTATAAATTTTGCAAGGGCATAACAAAATTTTTTGCTAAGTGTAATTTATTAATAGGTTTCTAAAAGGAGTTTTTCCTGTTTTGTAGAAAATAAATATTATATTTCTAAATATAACCTCTATCTTATATACTCAGGAGGATATCGACTTTGCAGGATTTACCGCTGAAAAAATTTTTTAAAGAATTTTTTAAAAAAGTGTTTAACATTAATGAGGAAACGTATCCCGTATTAAAATCTATTTGGAATCTTGCATGGCCCGTAGTTATTGAGCAAACTCTTGCAATGGTTTCTCAAGTAGTAGATATGGCAATGGTTGGACGGCTGGGCGCCACTTCTGTCGCAGCCGTTGGTTTATCGATGCAGCCTTTCATGCTTATTAATTCAATAATTATGGGCCTTTCAGTTGGTACGACCACCTTTTGCGCCCGCGCAAAAGGTGCCAAAAATGATGAAGAGGCAGGATTAGTTTTGGTGGAATCAATGATTTTTTCTTTTATCCTTGGATTACTTTTGGTAATCTCGGGGTTCATATTTGCAGAAAAAATATTAGATTTTATGAATGCAGAAGAAAAGGTGAAAGAAATAGGGGCGGTTTATTTTAGAGCGATGATGCCCGGTATGATGTTTTTCTTTTTATTCACAATCATCACTGCGGCTTTAAGGGGAGTTGGAGATACTAAAACTCCAATGATTGTGAACCTACAGTTAAATATCATTCATATAATATTAAATTACATTTTAATATTTGGTAAGTTTGGGATTCCTGCCTTAGGAGCGCTGGGAGCAGGTATTTCAACTTCTATATCGAGGTTTATAGGCGCAATGATTATCTTCTATAAATTAAAAAACCCAAAGGGTGTTCTATATATTGAATTTTTAAAATTGGTAAAAAGATTTAATTATGATTTATTTAAAAGGATAATATACATAAGCGTTCCAGCAGCTTTGGAAAGGATCATTAGTTCTGCAGGGCAAATGCAATATGCCAGGCAAGTGGCATCCTTAGGAACACTTTTGTATGCTGCTCATTCAATAAGTATAAATGTGGAATCTTTTTCATATATGCCTGGGATTGGTTTTGCTACGGCGGCAACGGCATTAACAGGTTTAAAACTTGGAGCTAAGGATTTCCAGGGGGCAAGGATAAGTGTATCTATTTCGAACAGAATGGCTGTTATTACAATGGGTATAATGGGCCTTTTATTTTTTATCTTTCCGGTATTTTTTTTAAGAATATATACCGATGATCCGCAGATAATTGAAAGGGCTGCTGTGCTTTTGCGAATAGTCGCTTTTACCCAAATTCCTGAAGCTATAAGTTTTGTGATTTCGGGAGCATTAAAGGGGGCCGGAGATACTCGTTTTGTACTATATGTTAATATTGTTGGGATGTGGATTGTTAGACTTAGCCTCACCTCGCTATTTATGAGATATTTTCATCTAAGCATCTTAGGAGCATGGATTGCTATGTTTATAGATTGGGTTGTAAGGGCAATATTATATTTTTATCGTTTAAAAAGTGAAAAATGGCAGTTTTTAAAAATATAATTTCTGAATTCACGGGTGAGTAAAATGAGTGTAAATAACAGCAAAGTAGTAATTTTAAAAAGAAGAAAAAAGTCCGGCAAAAGTTTTATAATATATTTTTCCTTATGTTTTTTATTAATATTTTTCCTTTTATCTTTCATATTTTCAAATAAGTATGTAATAGCCGGGATTAATAGAGTTAGTGATTTTATGCAAGCGGAAGGTATAATAATAAAAAATGAAAAGGTGATCACTTCGCCATACAGGGGAAAAATTGAATATCTCGTAAAATCCGGTGAAAGGGTAAGGGTGGGCACACCGCTTTTTAAAGTAATTACGGATTTTGAAATGACAAAAAAAATAGAAGAAGATGTGTCAAATTTGAAAAAACAACTGGAAGATGAAAAAAATTCATCTATACCCGTATTAGAAACATTAAATAAATCTATTGATGAACTGGAAAAAAATCTTTATAGCGGTAAAGGAAAAGATGAAGATAAATTAAAGTTGAAGGCAAAACTAAAATCCTTATATGAAGAAAGAGAAAGATTATCAAAAGAAAGGCAAAAAAATATTGAAATAATTCAAGAAAAAATTTCCGAATTAGAAAACAAAAGGAGTTTAATTGAACCGGTTATTTATTCCCCAATTTCGGGTATTGTAAGTTTCTGTTTAGATGGTTTTGAAGAAAAATTGAGTTTGGGTAAGGAAGATGAATTGGGGAAGATAGATTTTTTTTCAGTTAATAATATGGATACCAATATAGAGAAAAAGGATTATGTGGAAGAAAACGAAAAAGTGTTAAAAATTATAGATAATTTTAATATTTACATACTGGCTGAATGCAAGGAAAAGAATTTAAAGAAGGGCCGGTTCTATAATATGGAATCATCATCGGGAGAAAATTTTTCTGCTAAGCTGGAAAAAATTTTAGGAAATGGAAGACTACTATTTTTTGTTAACGAAGATTTGCCTGGCCTTTATGAAAAGAGAAAAGAAAAATTTAAAATAATTTTAAAGGGTTATGAAGGGATAACCTTGCCAAAATCTGCTATAATAAGAGTGGGGGATAAGGACGGGGTATTTATTAAAGAAAGGGACAAATTAATATATAAACCCGTGGAGGTTATTTTTGAAGAGGGCGAAAATGTAGTGGTCGGAGGCTTAAAACCCGGTGATATAATTCTCGTCAAGAGGGGATTGTTATGGAATATCAAAGAGGCTTTGATGAACTTTTTTTGATAGAAGAAAATATTGAAAGAATAAGTTATAAAATTGAGGAATCAGCGATTAAGGCTAATAAAGACCCGAGGGAAATAATATTAGTGGCAGTTACCAAAACTGTTACTCCGGAGAAAATCGATAAAGCTATCGAATGCGGTATTAAGGTAATAGGAGAAAACAGGGTTCAGGAAGCAAAAGAAAAAAAAGATAAGGTGAAAAATGAAGCCCAGTGGCATATGATAGGTCATCTTCAAAGAAACAAAGTAAAGTATGCGGTAGAATTATTCTCGATGATACAATCGGTGGACGATTTTGAATTAGCCAAGGAAATTGATAAAAGGGCAAAAGAAAAAAATAAAGTTATGGATGTTTTAATTCAAGTTAATATAGGAAACGAAATTACAAAATCAGGAATAACTTACGATAAAGCGGAAGAATTAATAAAAAATGTAGCTTCATTAGAAAATGTTAAGGTAAAAGGACTAATGGCAATACCGCCCTTTTACGAAAATACCGAAAAAGTTAGACCTTATTTTCAAAAGATGTATGAACTTTTTCTAAAAATAAAAGAAGCAAATATACCTAATATCCAAATGGAATATCTTTCCATGGGGATGACCCATGATTTTGATGTGGCAATAGAAGAAGGTGCAAATATGGTCAGAATTGGCACCGGAATTTTTGGAGAAAGGAAGAGGTGAAAATGGGGAATAAAAGTTTTTTTAAAAAAATCCTCTACTTTTTAGGGATTGATGACGATTTATCGGAAGAAAAGGTAGAAGAATTTAATGTTCCAAACTCAAAAGGGGAAAAAGGCAGAATAATAAACATCCATCAAATTCCTAAAAATAAAATGATGGTTTTTAAACCAATGAGTTTTGAAGATGTAGAAGAAATAGCGGATGAGCTTAAGAGCAAGAGAGCGGCGATAGTGAATTTGGAAAGTATTGACAGAGAGAATGCAAAGAGAATAATAGATTTTTTAAGCGGCAGCGTATATGCTTTGGACGGCAGTGTAAAAAAAGTTGGCAGCGGAACTTTCGTATTTACACCCAGTAATATTGACATTTCGGGAATAGATATAGAAAATACAATGAAGGGAAATGAAGGGGAATTGCTCCCTTTTAATAAAAAGAAATGATTTTTAAGGAGAGTTGATTTATGAGTTTAACACCGCTTGATATCCAAAAGAAGGAATTTAAAAAATCTTTCAGAGGATTTGATGAGACGGAAGTAAAAGATTTTTTGGAAAAAGTATCTGAAGCTTATGAAAAAATCTATAAAGAAAACCAGCAATTAAAAGAAGAAATAAAAATATTATCCGAAAGAGTGAGAGGATATGAAGATTTGGAAACAACCTTAAAAAAGGCTATAGTATTGGCTGAGAAAACTGCAGAAGAAGTAAGGATTAATGCGGAGAAAGAAAAAGAGATAATTTTAAAAGAAGCGGAAAGTAAAGCTAAGGATATTATTTCTGATGCTGAAAATAAAAGGAAGCGTATTTTAGTACAGCAGGAAGAAATAATAAAACAATTTATAATTTTTAAAACGCGATTTGTAAATTTTTTAAAAGCCCAGTTGGAAACCATTGATACAATAGGTCTTGAATTTTTTATGGACGAGAAAACGTGTTCTGTAAAAGAAGCAGCTTTTACCTGCGATGAAGATTCAGAGGAGAAAAAATAAAAAAGGTTAAGAGGATTTTTATTCAAGAGGTGACTTTATGGAGGATACAAAAAGGGTTTCTGTTATTGGAATTGTAGTTTTTGACAGGGAAAAAGCTGCAGAAAAAGTAAATACCCTTCTTTCCCAATATGCACATCTTATTGTGGGAAGGATGGGTATTCCTTACCGGGAAAGAGGGATTTCGGTAATTGCGTTAATTGTTGATGCCACCACCGATGAATTGGGGGCATTGACGGGAAAACTGGGGAAAATTAATGGCGTAAAGGTAAAATCTGCCGTTACGGTTTAAGCTTTAAACTTATTCTGGAGAGGATGATTGCTTATTATTGGAATCATAGGTGCAATGGATAGAGAAATAAAACTACTACGGGATAGAATGAGCGATGTTAAGGAATTGCGCCATTTGCATTTAGATTTTTATTTTGGGGAAATTAGGCAAAAAGAGGTTGTAATTGTAAAAAGCGGTGTGGGAAAGGTCAATGCTGCTTTATGCACCCAGTTTTTAATAGACAAATTTTCACCGGAAAGAATAATTTGTACAGGGGTTGCAGGAGGTCTTTTGGATTTCCTGAAAACCGGAGATGTTGTTGTCTCAAAGGATTTAATACAGTACGATGTGGATGCTTCTGTTTTTGGACATGAAGTGGGCGAAATACCTAATATGGGAGTAAAGGTTTTTAATGCGGATGAAGAACTTGTGGAAAAAACGTTATATACCGGTAAAAAAATTTTAAAAGATAATAAAATAATTAAAGGAAGGATATTAACAGGGGATAAATTTGTAAACAGCAGAGAATTGGTAGAATATCTTGTGAATAATTTCGATGGATTTTGTGTTGAGATGGAAGGTGCGGCAATTGCTCATGTTTGTTTCTTGAATCAGATACCTTTTGTCGTGATAAGAAGTATTTCCGATAAAGCGGATGGCAGTGCTCTTTTAGATTATAAAAATTTTGTTGAATTTGCTTCTAAGACTTCGGCGGAAATTGTAGAAGGTTTAATTGAAATTATTTAAGTGGGAATAAATAAGTTATGTTTTGAAAATCCTAATAAGGAGAAATATTATGTTAAAAGATGATAATGAAAATGCGGTATTCAAAAAAATAATTGAAAAAATGGAAGAATTAAGTGTTAGAATTGAAAAATTAAATTTGACCGAGTATTTGGAGTTATACAGAAATCCGTCAAGGCTTCTTTACCTGAATTTTTTAGCAGGAGTAGCCCGGGGATTTGGAATGGCAATAGGTTTTACTTTACTGGGAGCTTTTGTTATATATGTTTTGCAGAAAATGGTTATTTTAAAACTGCCGGTTATTGGTGATTTTATAGCAGATATAATAAAAATTGTACAGAACGAATTATCAACTAAATAAGGTGATAAAAATGAAAAACCCGGATTATTACAAAAAAAAACTATTGGATTTAAAACAGGAATTGGAGTCTCAAATAGATACATTAAATAAAAGAGGTTCGGATGCTTTGAAAGAATCTGTTGGAGAACTTTCTTCTTACGATAATCATCCTTCGGATTTAGGAAATGAAACCTTTGAAAGGGAAAAAGATCTCGGTATTAGAGATAACGCAAGAATTATGCTTATTAAGGTAAATAACGCTTTGAAGAAATTGGAAGAAGGAAAATACGGTATTTGTGAAAGCTGTGGTAAAAAAATAGAGGAAGAAAGGTTGGAAATTATTCCTTACACCACCCTGTGCGCCGGTTGCAATAGAAAGGAAGAGAAAGACTTATCAAGAAAGTCAAGACCGGTGGAAGAAGAATCTTTGAGCTTTCCTTTTGGTCGAAGCTTTCTTGATGATACCGAATATGCAGCTTATGATGGAGAAGATGCATGGCAGGACGTAGCCCGTTACGGCACGGCAAACACTCCCCAAGATGAACCCGGCAGCAAGGATTATAAGGATGCTTATACTGATGGAAATGAAAGAAGGGGAATTACCGATAGGGCAGATAAAATTTTAAAAAACAACGATTTTGCTGAAAATGAAAAAAACGAGCTTGGAAGATAAGATCCCGCTTTGATGCGGGATTTTTTAATACTATTTAGGTATATCAATGATAGGAAAATATATAGTATAATAAAAATTAATTAAGTGTTTGTAGTGAATAACAATTAAAATCCAGGAGGAATATTAAGTGGTATTTTTAATATTTTCAGCAATTGTTGTTTTGTTAGATCAAATTACGAAGTTTATTGTAAAAACCCGAATGAATCCTTATGAATCTTTTCCTGTCATAAATCCGGTTCTTTATATTACATATGTAAAAAATCGAGGTGCGGCTTTTAGCTTGCTGGAGGGGAATATTCCTTTTTTTGCCATTGTCTCATTAATTGTTAATTTATTTATTTTATTTTTATTGATCAAAGGTATTAAAAGCTCAAACACCACAAAATTTTCCTTAGCTTTGATTCTTGGTGGCTCAATTGGAAATTTTTTGGATAGGATCAGGTTAGGCTATGTAGTCGATTTTATTGACCTTAGAGTTTGGCCGGTTTTTAATGTGGCAGATATGGCTGTGGTTTTTGGAGTTCTGATTCTTTCTTATATATTAATTTTTGAAAAGGATGAAATAAAATTATTCTAACTTAAAAGCTTTCGGGAGGGCTTCTTTTGAATAAATACTTCGAATTCATTGTAGAAAAAGAGGATGCTAAAAAAAGGCTTGATTTATTTTTAACGGAAAAAATCGATGATATCTCGAGAAACTATATTCAAAAGGGAATCGAGGAAGGATGGATTAAAGTAAATGGGAAAACCTCCAAGGCTAATTACAAGGTAAAAAGCGGTGATTTAATTATTGCTGAAATCCCTGAACCCAAAAAATACAGTATTGACCCTGAACCTATTCCTTTGGATATAATTTATGAAGACTCGGATATTGTCGTGATAAATAAACCCAGGGGAATGGTGGTATATCCCGCACCGGGTAATTATTCAGGAACTCTCGTAAATGCTTTATTGTATCATACTAAGGATTTATCAGGTATTAATGGACTTATTAGACCCGGAATTGTTCATAGATTAGATAAGGATACTTCTGGAGTAATGGTGGTAGCAAAAAATGATAAGGCCCATAGAAATTTGGTAATGCAGTTCAAGGAGAAAAAAGTTAAAAAAACCTATTTAGCTCTGGTATTTGGAGTAATAAGCGAAGAAAAGGCTACAATTGATGCACCTATAGGAAGACATCCCCTCAAAAGAACGGAAATGGCTGTGGTAGAAAATGGAAAGAGGGCTGTAACGCACTTCAAAGTGCTGGAAAGGTTTAAAAATTTCACTCTTGTAGAAGTAAATTTAGAGACGGGAAGGACTCATCAAATAAGGGTTCATATGAGCTTTATAGGGCATCCCGTTCTAGGAGACCCTTTGTATTCTAAAAAAAAGAATCCCTTCAATATTAAAGGTCAAGCTTTACACTCTTATAAATTAGGTTTTTGGCATCCCTCTACGGATAAATTTGTTGTTTTTGAGGCCCCGCTACCGGAGGATATTAAACAAATCTTAGATTTTTTGAGAAAGGAGTGAGATCATGCTGGAAAAAGCAAGGATTATGGACCAGAAATTAATGGATAGAGCAATTACCAGAATAAGCCATGAAATATTGGAAAAAAACCGGGGAGCCATGGATATAGCTTTGATTGGTATAAAGCGGAGAGGAGTTCCGCTGGCTGAAAGGATCGCAAATAAAATATATCAGTTCGAAGGGATAAAAGTACCGGTAGGAATTTTAGATATTACCCTTTATAGAGATGACCTTTCCGAACTATCCGAAAAACCCCTAATCAATACTACGCGTGTACCTTTTGATGTCAAAGGTAAAATTATCATTTTAGTGGATGATGTTATTTATACGGGGAGAACGGTAAGGGCAGCCCTCGATGCTGTAATTGATATAGGAAGGCCAAAGGCAATCCAATTAGCCGTTTTAATTGATAGGGGCCATCGAGAACTGCCCATACGCCCTGATTATGTGGGGAAAAATGTACCTACTTCCAATGATGAGGTGGTAAAGGTAAAGCTTCAAGAAATTGATGGAGAAGATTGCGTATTAATCTTTCAAAAATAGCTTATTTATTATTTCTTCCTCAGGTGTAACAAACAATGTTTTATAATTATCATATATTACATATCCCGGTTTTGCTCCCTGAGGTTTCTTTACATATTTTTTCAATGTAAAGTCTACAGCAATTTTACTTCCATGTCTTGCCTTGCTGTAAAAAGCAGCCAGGATTCCTGCTTCTAAAAGTGTTGATTCGCTTACTTTTTTTCCCTCTGTTAAAATAACTACATGGGAGCCAGGAAAATCCTTTACGTGAAGCCAGATATCTTCAGAAGATGCTTTTTTAAAAGTTATATAGTCATTTTGCCTGTTGTTTTTGCCTACAAGTATTGTAAAACCTTCGGAGGAAATAAACTTAAGAGGCTCTGAAGGTTTAACTTTTTCGTTTCTTCTATTGGAGGTTTTAATAACACCTTCCTTTTCCAGATCCTTTTCAATTTCGTAAAGCTCTTCTAAGTTTTCCGCATTTTCTACAGAAAAAATAGTATTTTCAATATAATAGATTTCCTGGTTTATCTTATCTATTTGCTCTTTTATTATCGATTCTTTAGCGGAGAGTTTTTTATAAAGGTTAAAGTATTTTTGCGCATTTTGTGAGGGAGTTAATTTTTCATCCAGTATAATGGATTCTTCAGCGTTATTGTAAAAATTATATAATATTACTTGTTTATCCCCCTGTTTTATTTTGAAAGAATTTGCCAAAATTAGCTCGCCGTAAATTTTATATTTTTCCTTATTTTTTGTTTCAGAAAGATTTTCCTGTTTTTGAGATAATATTTTTATCTGTTTTTTTAAGTAGTCCTGTAATTGCTTTAATAAACTATTCTTTAATTGTGTAAATTCTTCGCAAATATGTTTTTCTTTATAAAAGACCTCTAAAGCATCGTTTACCGTGCTAACTTTTTTTTCGATGTAGCGGTTTTTATAATGCAACACTGGAAAAACCCAGAAATCAAAAGGTTTTTTGTTGTCTTTTTCATAAAAAATAGTTGGAATAAAAATTCTCTCATTCAAATTGCGCCTGAGTTCTAAAAAAATTTGTGTGATTTCCTTATTTTCTATCGATGATTTATATAAGATTTCCTTTGCGGCTACTTTACTGAAACCGCAAAAGTTATCCAGAATCCATTTTTCAAAATAGAAATCCTCTTCTTTTTCCTTGCCTTGCAGTAATTGATACAGTTTATTTTCACTTTCTGTTAGAATATTAATCCTTTCGATTGCGGGTGGATAAGCATATTTTTGCCCGGGAAGTATTTCCCTTACCCTGTTCACATCTGATCCTATTTTCTTTATAGCATCAAGTACGGTTCCTTCTTCGTCTACCAAAATAATATTGCTGTGTTTTCCCATAAGTTCTGCTATTAAAAAATAATCCTTAATCTTTCCGTATTCGTTGAGATTTTCAATTTTTATGGTTATAATCCTTTCCAAACTAAGCTGAGATATCTTAATTATCCTTCCGCCCTGCAGGAGTTTTCTCAATAACATGCAAAAGGGAGGAGGGGTAATGGGATTTTCTTTTTCATCCGTACCAAGTATGGATATTCTAAAATCCATAGGATGACAGGATAAAAGGAGTTTTATTTCCTCTCGTCCCTTTCTTAAAAAAAATAATACATCATGGGTGTTGGGCTGGTATATTTTGTCAATTTTGGCTTCTATAATTTTATTATTTATTTCGGATAATAAAGCGTAAAGAGTAATTCCGTCAAGGGGCATAATTTTCACCTCGAATTTTACTTAAAAATCGTTTTTATCTTTTTCAATTATATCATACATATTATACACAATATTTATTTTAAATTTTGCATAAATGATAGTGTAAAATATTTTTAGGTCGAAAAGGAGGAAAAAGCAGAAAAAATGTAGA
>NZ_JBNARB010000012.1:0-68273 GCF_049723235.1 Thermovenabulum sp.
TCGTCTTTTCCTTCGTCTCTTGCGCCTCAACGGCGCGCTTTTGTAATATATCATATCTTCATCACTTATTTCAATACCATAATTCTTCCATATTCGACAATTATCCTGATTTTATTCCCATCTTTTTATTCTATCCTTCTTTTTATTCCTTTTTGCTCTGTTATGCTTGCTTTTTAATATATTCAGCAAGATTATCACCAAAAAGCCCGCCCTGTTGCGGGCGGGCCTCCTGCTATTTTATACGACTATTCATTTATATTTTATTATATATTTTATTATACTACCGAAGGCTCGAATATGAGCTCTCCTCTTTCAAACCTGCCCAGGTCTAATTTATCAATAGGAATTGAAGTGGGCATACCGAGAATATACTGGGCCATTAAAACACCGGTTATCGGTCCAAACATGAAGCCGTGGCCGGAATAACCTGTCGCAATATATACTCCTTCTACGCTGTCCGCCTTGCCAAGAATTGGCTGAGCATCGGGGGACATTTCGTAAAGCCCGGACCACTGGCGGACTATCCTTATGTTTTTCATATAGGGAAGATACCTTACCGCCTTTTTGCACATGGTCTCGATAAAGTCCCAGGTGGAGGTTACGCTGTAGGTTTCGTGTTCAGCAGGGCCGAATCCCATAATGAATTCTCCTCCGGGTTCCTGTTGCAAATATATGTTTCCGGCAAAGGACATTATCATGGGGCCGAGTTTGGGGTTTACCGGTTCGGTAACCAGTATCTGGTGCCTTTCCGGTCTTACCGGTATATCTACTCCCGCCATAGCTCCTATATCTCTCGACCATGCACCGGCAGCTATAAGGATTTTTTCCGTCATTATATCTCCTTTATTGGTCCTTACTCCTTTAACCCGGTTGTTTTCAACTATAATTCCGGTAACTTCGGTAAAGGTGTTTATCTCTACGCCGAGCCTCTTTGCCGCTTCCGCATAAGCTATCATTGTATGGAAGGGATTCGCATGTCCATCCTTCTGATGAAAAGCACATGCCAGAATTCCCTCTATATTCAATTCGGGTACTATATCAAGGGCTTCCTGAGGTGTTAACAATACCGAATTTATTCCCAGGCTGTTCTGCAATGCTATATTCTTTTTAAATTGCTCCACTTCCTTTTCGGTAATTGCCATCAAAAGGTATCCGCCCTGCTTGAATTCTATATCCCCTTCATAGTCCAGTATTTCGTTTAAGTTTTCAAAAATCTCTATGGAAGCCTTACCGAGAAGGCAGTTCATCTCCGTTCCCCACTGAGCTCTAACTCCAGCTCCGCATCTTCCCGTAGAGCCGCTCATAAGGTAGCTCTTCTCGCATACGACTATGTCTTTCATCCCCATAGCCGCAAGATTATAGGCAGTTGCAAGCCCCGCCATACCTCCGCCGATGATTACAATTTCAGCTGTTTTCTTCATTCTCGACACCTCCTAAAATTGCAGCCATCTTTATATTTTTTGCCGGGGGCCTAAAGGTGGTTATCTTTATATCGGCAGGATTGGTCTTTGTGGCCTTAGCAAGTTCTGCTAAAAGCAGCGACCTGCAGGTTCTCCCCTGACACTGTCCCATTCCGCACCGGGTAATCCTTTTTATTTCATCCATAGTAGTATAACCCTTTTCTATTAATGCCTCGATTTCCTCAAGGGTGACATCCTCACAACGGCAGATTATGGTCTTGCTCTTCATAATTATTTTCCACCTCCAACCCTTATGTTCCTGACCACCATGGAGAGTTCCTTCGGTACAGCCACCGTGATCACGGGTGTTTTATCCTCGTATTTCCCATTCCTTACCTTCAAAACCCTTCCTTTCCCGACTACTTTACCCGACCTGTCGAGCACGTCCACTTCATCTCCTTCGGCAGGAAGGGGAAGGAATTCGAAAGGTAAAGAAACTGTCGCTTCCTTTTCCGAGTAGGTTTCATCTATTATAAATATAGCGAGTCCGGGGCATTTGCTTACGCAGAGAGCGCACCCCGTGCATTTTTCGTAATCCACCTCGGGCAAGTTGTTTATGTCATCCCCAAGGGTTATGGCTCCGGATTTACACGCTTTAGCACAGGGATTGCAGGGAATTCTTTGGAAACATTCCACCATTACTACCGGCCCTTTTGCCAGCCTTTCTTTTGGTGGAATCCTAAAGCTTAATTCTTCCATTTCCGGGATTCCGTTTTTAGCAAGCATATTAAGCACCTCCTATATAATAACCCTTGATAGGCCTTTTCTTATTTTCTCTCCTACAGGTCCAGAACGCAGTGTATCAAGTTCTCTCAGTACCGCATTCTTTTTGTCCTCATAGGTACCGTCGTCGTAGCCCAGGCTTTTTGCTGCCGAGAGTCCGGCCAGCTCACCTTCCATCATGGCGCTGGACGCTTCTTCCACACCCGCTACATCGCCGGCTACATATATTCCGGGTACCGTAGTTTCCATATTTTCATTCCTTAGAGGAACGTGACCACCCAGTTCCGGAACATATACCATCTGGCACCCTGCCTGCCACAAAAGCTCCGCCAAAGGTGAAAGTCCTACGGCAATGCACATGACATCCACATTGAAGACCTTTTCCGTTCCGGGAACGGGCTGCCATTTATCATCCACCTTCCAGATGACAGCCCTTTCGAGGGCACCGGTCATTTCGTTGGGATAAGCTGCTTTTACAGTATAGGAGGTAAGTATAGGAATGCCGAGTCTTGCGACTTTTGAAGCATGTACCCAGTATCCGCCAATACGGGGCGCCGCATCGATAATGGCTTTTACATTTACACCCGCCTGCATAAGCTGATAACTGACTATAAGTCCGATGTTTCCTGCACCTACCATAAGCACATTTTTACCGGGAAGTACCCCGTGTTCGTTCATTAGAGTCTGCACGGCACCAGCACCGTATATCCCGGGTAGGTCGTTATTTTCAAAGGGTAAAAATCTTTCCGAAGCACCGGTGGCGATTATTATTCTGTCCGCCTTCATTTTTACCCATTTTTTCTCTTCCACTTCGACTCCTAAAACCCCGTCATCGGGATAATAGGCTACCACCGTAGAATCGAGCATTGTTTTAATCTTAGGATTTTTTTCTACCTCGGAGGCTAAAAATTTTCCTATATCCACACCTCTGATGGAGGCGTACTGTTTTTCCGAACCAAAGAACATGTGGGTTTGTTTTACCAGCTGTCCGCCAAGCCTGGAATTTCTGTCTATGAGTGTAACGTTTGCACCCATTTTTGCTGCTGCAAGGGATGCCATTAATCCTGCAGGCCCTCCACCAACTACCGCTACCTCAGTTCTAATCATTTTAAATCACCTCTTCCTTCCTGGGTTTCCACTACCATTCCTTCTCTCAGCTTTTCCACGCATACCCTTACATTGGGTTCTCCATTAACCGTCATCAGACAGGAGGAACAGTTCCCAATTGCGCAGTAAAATCCGCGGGGCCTGTGAAGTTTTTTACTGTGGCTCAACACCCTTACTCCATTCGCATGAAGAGCTGCAGCAATGGGTTCACCTTCATATCCCTTCATCTTTTTGCCGTTGAAGGTGAATTCCACTTCACGCCCCCTTTCAAAGGTTAAAATGGGGTGCTTTTCTATTCTCATCATTATACCTCCTTCATATAATTCATTGTTTTTATATATTTATAAAGGTTTTTAACTTTTTATTGATTTTGCGGTTTTGTTAATGTTTAGACAATTTTGCTCGCATTTTAACCTCAATCTACTTCTTGCCCCTTAGCTAAAACACCTTTTTAAGAGGTCTCTCCTCAGCTCGCTCAAATGAAGGGCCATTTTCTTCGCTGCTTCTTCTTCGTCCCTCTTCACAATCGCCCTAACGATATCTCCGTGCTGTTTGCACAAATTCAGCCAATCGTCGTAGTCAAGGATGGTTTTTTCTCTCAGTTCCTTGCTTATGTTGAGAATATGGCTTATTACTTCTTTTAAGATAAAATTATGAGCACTTTCCGCAATGGCTAAGTGGAAAAATAAATCCCTGTCTTTATCCATGTATTCTCTAATCGACATATCGTTCCCGTGAAATTCTTTATCCAGTTCCACCAATCTTTCTATTTCCTCTTCGGTAGCCCTTTTTGCCGCAAGCCTTACAATTTTTACCTCAATTATTTCCCTGGCTTCTACGACTTCCAGCAGTGCGTCCCTTTCTATATCCTCTGCGGAGCAGGTGATAAGTTGAAACCCCGAAACATTTCTTAAATACCTTCCACCCCCCGGTTTCGACTCTACCAGCCCGCGGGATTCAAGAACCCTGAAAGCCTCCCTCAATATAGATCGGCTTACCCCCATCTGCACCATCAATTCCCTTTCCGAAGGAAACTTATCACCGGGCTGAAGTTTCCCCTCATCGATCATTTGCCTGATCTGTTGAATAATAGTTTCATACAATCTTACATTTCTTACTTTTTTGAAATTCAATACCTCACCTTCTTTATATTTATAATCTATATTTATAATCTTTTTCAGGGTTACTTGGTAGCCCAGTTTTAATTAATATATTCGATATGGAAAATAAAATTCCTGCATGAATAATATAATTTTTTTAATTTGTTTTTATTTTTGTTAATATTATCACAATTGCTTTTCTTATTACCCTGTGTTATCATTATTCCTGAAATTTTCAAAAGGAGGAAAAATCTTGTCTAAGGATGTATTAACCCTCGGTATAGAAACTTCCTGCGATGAAACCTCCGCAGCGGTGGTTTTAAACGGCAGGAAGGTTCTATCAAATATTATCTTTAGCCAAATTGAAGCTCATAAAAAGTTTGGAGGCGTTGTTCCCGAGCTGGCCTCCCGGGCGCATCTTGAAAAAATTTGCTATGTCGTAGAGGAGGCATTAAAAAAAGCAAACCTCAGCATTAAAGAAATAAATGTAATAGCCGTTACCAACAGACCGGGTCTCATCGGCGCCCTTCTGGTGGGTGTTTCTTATGCAAAAGGCCTTTCCTATGCAGCAAAAAAACCCCTTATAGGGGTAAATCACATTGCCGGACATATTTACGCCAATTTTTTGGAAACAAACTTTTCTCCGCCTTTTTTATGTTTGGTGGTATCCGGGGGTCACTCTCACCTTTTCCGGGTAGACGACTACGGTAAGTTTAAAATCCTCGGAAAAACCATAGATGACGCCGCAGGAGAGGCTTTTGACAAGGTAGCAAGAGCCTTAGGCCTGGGATATCCCGGAGGCCCTGCCATTCAAAAGGCGGCTGAGGCTGGAAATGAGGATTCAATTACCTTCCCGGTAGCTCAAATAAAGGGTTCAGAGCTGGATTTCAGCTTCAGCGGGTTAAAAACCGCGGTATTAAATTATTTAAACCAGCAAAGGCAAAAGGGAATAATGGTAAAAACCGAGGACGTAGCGGCAAGTTTCCAGAAGGCTGTAGTAAAAGCCCTGGCAGAAAATACAAGGCAGGCGGTTATGCAAATAAAAGCGGATACCCTGGCCTTAGCCGGAGGGGTAGCGGCAAATAAAAGGCTGAGGCAGGAATTTTTGAAATTAAGCCAGGATCTGGGGATAAAAGTTCACTTTCCACCCGTGGAATTCTGCACCGACAATGCTGCTATGATAGCCTGCGCCGGGTATTATTATTTTCTTGATGGCAAAATATCGGATTTTTCCTTGGATGCCTATGCCGTATCCGATTTTTGATGAGCTGTGGAAACTTTTTATGGGGATAATGTGGATAAGTTTTGCAAAAAAGAAAAATTCAAAGCTCAACCTGTGGATAACTATGTGAATATGTGGATAACAAACATTTATTCAATGTCTTTCCACATGATAATTGCATCTTCATTGTTGTCCGTATAATATCCTCTTCTAATGCCCGTAGGTTTAAAGCCAAGCTTTTGATATAAATTCTGGGCAACAAAATTACTTTTTCTAACCTCCAGGGTCATCTTCATGACGCTTCTTTTTTTTGCTAAGTCGATAAGCGTCCTCATGATAAGCTCTCCGATTCCCAGCCCTCTGTACTCCGGAAGCACAGCGATATTTGTTACATGAGCCTCATCAAAGATTATCCACATGCCCCCGTAGCCTACCACCCTGCCCTCGGCCCGAATCACTATATAGGTGGAAAAGCGGTTTTCCTTCAGCTCGGATAAAAAGGCATACTTTGACCAGGGATTTGTAAAGCTCCTTTTTTCTATCTCTATAACCTCTTTTAAATCCTCCTCAGTCATCAAATCTATTTGAATCTCGGGTAAGTATTTCTTTTCCATGCCTTTCCTCCCATTTCTCTTCCGCATGAGATTTTCTCATGTAAAAGGGTTTTACCGAAAAACCGTCGCATTTTTCCCCTCTCAAGAATTTATTGAATCCGATCATTGCCACCGAAGAAGCCCTTGGCATGGTATACAATAATTCCTGTTTGATAAGTAATAAATTAACATTATTGTCATTATTTTCTACCGCAAAAACCTTTTGGGCACCATCGCCCACAAGAATTACTTCCTTTTCTAAATCTCTTAAATTTTTCAATAATACTTTCGAATTTAAGATCACATAATCCCAAACCTTTACTAATTCCTCCCCTTCCCACCGGAAAAGAGCAGCATACACATCCTTTCTCTGGGCATCTATTACAGGACATATCAGGCTTTCACTTCTAACATTGTATGCTAAGCTGTCCAAGGTATTTACCGGTATTATGGGTATTTTCAAAGCCTGGGATATACCCTGAGCACATGCAATTCCAATTCTTATCCCGGTAAAGGAACCGGGACCTACGGAAACGGCAATCCCATTTATGTCCTCAAGATTTACCCTCAGGTCTTTTAAAACTTTATCCACCATCGGGATCAGTTTTTCCAAGTGGGTGTATTTGTCCGTTTCTAAATAATACTCCGCAATCAGCCTTCCTCTTTCAATAACCGCAACTCCCACTCCCTTAGAAGTAGTTTCAATTCCGAGAATCTTCAACTTTGCATCAACTCCTTTTGAATAATGGATACCAGCGGTGTTTTGCCGTATATCCTGAATTCCCTTTCTATAGTATCCACGTAATAAATCTCAATCCAGAGGGAAGATTCGGGTAGAAGATTTTTTACTTTGTCCGCCCACTCGACAACTACGGCGCACTCATCCAAAAAATCTGAAAATCCTGCCTCTTCCAGTTCTTCTTCACTTTCTACCCTGTAAGCATCCACATGTACAAAGGGAACAACTCCTTTGTAAAAATTTATTATTGTAAACGTAGGGCTTACCACATACTCCTTTATACCCATTCCCTTCGCTATTCCACGGGTTAGAGCAGTCTTGCCAGCACCTAATTCGCCCACCAGAGCTACCACATCTTTCGGTCTCAAAAACTTTCCAATAATCGAACCCAGTTTCTCGGTTTCCTCCACGCTTTTTGTCCTGACTACAACCATATACTACCTTCCCCATCTCTTTATTTTTTCTACATTTATTATATCAAAAAAAAATATAAAAAAAATAAAGCCCCGCAAAATTGGGGCTTTTGTTTTTACCTGTGCAGTAAAAAGGACAATCTCTTGTAGATGAGCAGCGTTACCAGCGATAGCAAAAGACCTTTCAGGATGTTAAAGGGAAGAATGCTGTAAACTATAAGGGTTTTAAGGTCTACTATCCTCGGATTGGCTTTTGTCCCCAGCGATACTATTACATCCATGGGAATATTTAATACCTTCTGATATAGCGGAATGAAAATATAGTAATTGGCGACAGACATTCCGATAGCCATTGCGGCGGTGCCCAGGAGCATTCCTATGACAGCAGTATTCCTGTTTTTATTTATCCAGTATACGTAGGATGCGGGGACCACAAAAAGTATACCCGTCAAGAGGTTTGCCGCTTCACCTATAAAAGCCGTCTGGTTTTTAAAGATTGCGTGAAGGATATTTTTCAGCACCTCTACTCCTGCACCCGCCCAGGGTCCAAGGGCAAAGCCCGCCAGCAGAGCGGGTATATCGCCAAAATCAATTTTTAAGAAGGACGCAAAAAAGGGCAGTGGAAATTCAAAAGACATTATGAAAAAGGCTAAAACTCCGAGGACCGCAACTTTTGTAAGATTTTTTACATCCTTCAGGCTCTGTACGCTTTTTTCGTTTACGGATGACATAGAAAACTCCTCCTTTAAGTTAATTTAGTTAGATTGATTTTAAGAAAAATTTAAGCCCCGAATCTTCGGGGCTTAAAAATTTACGCAAAATAAAATCAACCTTCTCCCATCCGGACTATACCGTCGGCTCCGGAATTTCACCGGATCAGCCCCTGAAGGGCTCGCGGGCTCGCCTTTCGGCTCACCGCCGGTCGGGAATTTCACCCTGCCCCGAAGGTTTTTCGGTCCTTTTTTAAATTTTCATTTATATATTACCATAGAATTAAAAATTACACAATATAAGAATTATTAAATATAATATTTTTAAATTTTTTTAAAATATTATCTCTTATACACAACCTCACCATTTATAATCACAATATCCGGTCTTGCCATTAAGTCAAAGGGGAATTTATCCCATATTACGATGTCCGCATCCTTTCCTTTTTCTATGCTGCCCACCCTGTCGGCAATACCTATTATTTCAGCGGCATTTTTCGTAATTGCAAGTAACGCATCTTCTTCTTTCATCCCTTCCTTCACCGCAAGAGCGGCAAGAAGCGGAAGGTACTGAATGGGGATAACGGGATGGTCGGTCATTATAGCGACTTTTACTCCCTTTTCCGCAAGAACTCCCGGAGTTTTAAAAGTAAGGTCTTTTAATTCATACTTTGATTTGGAGGTGAGGGAAGGCCCTACCACCGCAGGCACATTTTCTTTTGCTATTTTATCGGCTATCAGGTGCCCTTCGGTGCAGTGTTCAATGACCAGATCCACATCAAACTCCTTTGCTATCCTGATAGCGGTAATTATATCATCTGCCCTGTGAGCGTGAGCCCTGAGGGGAAGCTTTTTGTCAAGGACTTCGCAAAGGATTTCCATTTTTAAATCCGTTTCAAATACTTCGCCCTCTTTTGTCCTTTCCTTTTTGAGCTTGTAATTTCTCGCCTTATAAAGGGTCTCCCTTAAAAGTGCGGCTGTAGCCATTCTTGTTGCAGGGGATTTTTTTTGCTCTCCGTAAACCCTTTTGGGGTTTTCTCCAAAGGCGATCTTTAATCCCGCAGGAGATTTTATTATCATTTCATCTACAACCCTGCCATGGGTTTTTAATGCGGCGGATTGTCCCCCGATTACGTTGGCACTGCCCGGGCCGGTAAATACCGCGGTGACGCCTCCCTTTACGGCATCTTTAAAAGCCACATCTGCAGGGTTTACGGCATCTATAGCCCGTAGGTGCGGAGTTATCGGATCCGTCCACTCATTTCCGTCCTCTCCTATGGCACCCACACCTTCCTCAAAAAGCCCTATATGGCAGTGGGCATCGATGAAACCGGGAAATATGTACTTACCTTTCGCGTCAATTGCTTCAACACCCTCCGGTATTTCAGCCCTTTCCGCCACATCAACAATTTTACCGCCGTCGATAAAAATTACTCCTTCTTCTATTACCCTTTTATTGGCCATTGTATAAATTTTTCCACCCTTTACCGCAAGCATTTTACCACTCCTTCCTAATTAATACCCGGTGATATGGCGAGCATTGCCCGGAAAACTTTATAGGCTTCTAAGTAATCCTTTGCGGTGTAAATTACCGTCCTCGGGTCCTTCTTTTTGGTCCCGGGGATTAATAGGGTCATATCCGCCATAACCGTCCTGAAAAAGGAAACTTCAAGCTCTACGGGGCCCTCTTCTTTTACCGGTTTAAAGGAATCAATCTTAAGCAATGCCTCCTTAACCCCTTCTTCTATCTTCCTTTTAACTATATCGAAGGGAAATACCCTGGCTGCATACCTTCCCACCGCTTCCTTTACAACCACGCCTACGATATCCCGGTGCAGCTCTTCCTTTGCACAGAGGACGGCATTTTGATCTCCGGTGATAAGGGCTACCGGAACACCGTAATATCCCGCAAGCCTTCCATTGAGGCCCGCCTCGCTCATTTCCCTCCCGTTTATTTTGGCGTACATCACCTTTGATGTATAGGTATGATCCATAATTGCATTATCCGTTCCCGCCCTCGCATGGTATCCCACAAAGAAAACCGCCTTATAACTTTCATCTATCCCTTCCATCATGCTTAGAGGTTTGGGGCTTCCGCTAATAAGAACCGCTCTTTTATCCAGTTCTTCTATCAGGATATTGTCCATATTATTATGGGAATCGTTTACAACCACTTCCGTTGCCCCGAAGTCAAAGGCCGCCTGAATAACCGCATTTACCTCTTTTGTCATTAAAAGCCTCATCCTGTCGTACTCTTTATTTCCGGGCTCCGTATGGCTTGAAGAAACCACACCCGAAATACCCTCCATATCGGCAGAAATGAATATCTTCATCTACCTTTCCTCCTTTTTATTTCCTCAATGAACCTCTCAAAGGGTTTTAATTGAACCGGGTCTTTTTGCCACATGCCTTCGGGATGCCACTGAAGTCCCAGGATAAATTTGTCCTGAGATACCGCTTCCACCGCTTCCACCACACCGTCAGGAGCATAGGCTACCGCTTTAAGATGGGGAGAAATATTTTTTATAGCCTGGTGGTGGAAGCTGTTTACCTTTACCTCTTCGGAATTAAAGATTTCAAAAAGGATCGTCCCTTTCTGAACCTTTACCGTGTGTGTAGCGTACCATCTGGGTGCACTCTGCGAATGTTTTATAGAGCCTTTAAGCTGGGAGGGTAAATCCTGATAAAGGCTCCCCCCGAGTGCCACGTTTATCACCTGAATTCCCCTGCAGATGCCCATAACGGGCAAATTTCTATTAAACGCTTCCTTTACGAGAAAAATTTCCGCCTTATCCCTGGCCGGGCTGACCTCACCCAGTTCCTTTACCGGATCCTCTCCAAAAAGGAGCGGATCCACGTCCGGCCCCCCTGTAATTAAAACCCCGTCCACAAATCCCAGAATTTCCTGCAGGGTAAATTCCTCTAAAGGAGGTGTGATAAAAGGAATGCCTCCCGCTTTCTCCACTGCTAAATAATATCCTTCATTGAGAACGGCTTTTTCTTCGATATAAGAAGAAGTAAGCGCTATCTTTGGTCTCATAAAAACCCCCCATTTTAAAGAAGCTTAACCGCTTCCTTTGCTATATGCGGGTCAAATTGTTTTCCCGCATTTTTCAATATCTCTTCCCTGGCTTCATGGACATTTTTGATCCTCTGATAGGGTCTTTCAGAGGTCATCGCGTCGAAGGCATCGGCGATGGCCATAATCCTTGCTCCTAAAGGGATTTCCTCCCTGTAATACCCGTGGGGGTAACCCGAACCGTCGTATTTTTCATGATGGTTAATAGATATTGGAATAATCCTTTGCAGTTCCGTAACTATGCTCATTATATCCCCGGTGTAAACCGGATGCATTTTCATAATCTTAAACTCTTCATCCGTTAGTCTGCCCGGTTTATCCAGGATGAACCGGGGAATTGCTACCTTGCCCGCGTCGTGCAGATAAGCGGCAATTTTTATATCCGATAAATCCTTATGAGGTAGCCCCAGGCCCTTTGCAATTTTAACCGAATAAAGGGCTACCCGTTCTGAATGCCCCGCCGTATAGTTGTGTTTTGCGTCAATTACCCGGCTGAATACCCTTATAATATCCCGGGCATCTCCGCCGCATTCATCAGCATCTATAAGCCTTTGTTTCTGGAGGGTTTCATAAAAAATTTTTGAAAGCTTTTCCTCATCGGAAAGCATTAAAAAAAAGTCCCTGTCCTCCAGGATAAAGGCGGTCAGCTCAAAAATTAAACTGGATATTTCTTTATTCCGCCTTTCTTCAAGTTTTTTTATAATAACCTTCGCATCTTCCTTGTAATTCGTTTCCCTAAGCAAAATATCCACAATGTCCGCCGCATGAATAATCTGCCCGCCTATATTGATATCATCCCCGGCTGTGCCCCTGGGGTATCCGCTTCCATCCCAGTTTTCATGGTGGTGCTCTATCATACCGGCGGCAATCTTTAAAGGCTTAATTTCTCTTACAATTTCCGCTCCTTTAACGGGATGGTTAAAAATAATTGGATTTCGAAAATGATCTTTTATGTTTGTATAGTGCACCACATGCTCGGGTAAGGAAATAGCCCCAATATCGTGTAAAAGGCCGGCATAAAAAATATGGGCTTTATATTCGGGTAAAATATGTTCTGCCATTTTTTCGCATAAAAGAGCTACCCGCCACGCATGGTAAATTTTTTTGCTTTCATCCAGGTCCATCATCAGCGAAAGTGCCGCGATGAGTTCGGAAAAAAATTGTTCTTTTTTTTCCTGTCCGATATTCATAAATCCTCCAAAATATTTTATTTTTGACTCATAAAAAATTATAGCAAAACTGACATTTTTTATAAATACACTTTTTCCCTATGAAAAAAATAAAAAAGCAGGTGTTCCTGCTTTTTTTAAATTACCAAAAATTAAAAGTCTACGAGTCCCAGACTTATTTTTAAGGCCTCATCCACTTTTGCCATTATTTCACTGTCTAAAAAGGTTATTTTCTCCTTTAACCGCCTTTTATCGATTGTCCTTAACTGTTCCAGTAATACCACCGAATCCTTTTCCAATCCGTAATCCTCTTTTTTAAGTTCCACGTGGGTAGGAAGTTTGGCTTTGTCGATCTGGGAAGTAATTGCCGCAACTATTACCGTCGGGCTGTATTTATTTCCCACATCGTTCTGCACCACCAGGACAGGGCGCACTCCACCCTGTTCCGATCCTACCACGGGATTTAAATCCGCATAAAATACATCTCCCCGTCGGACAAGCACGTCATTCACGCTCCGACAGTCTTAACTCATAGGAAAAGAAATCCTGAATGTCCTGACAGATTCCCATTTCCGCAATTTTTAAATTTATGTCTGCCATTTCCATATAGCCCGATTTAAGCTGCTCTCTCATCCTGAGCCTTTCCCTTTCTTTTATATAAAGCATCATGGCATCCCGAATCAATTCGCTTCTATCTTTATTTTCCAAAGATAGAATTCCATCCAATTGTCGCAAAAGGTTTTCCGGCAAACTCACCGTAATTTTTACAAGTCCGGCCACAGCGGCACCCCCTATGAGCATCTATAAAAACAAATCACTATAATTATTTGAATAAAAATAGAAAAATATACCTAAGATGTTAAATAATTTTTAACCTTTATTATTTTACCATCTTCTATATAAACCCTTGGAACCCTTTTAGAAACGGCACACAGCACCTCATAGGAAATCGTACCTATGATTTTTGCTACTTCATCCGCCGTTACACCGTTATTTTTACCATCGCCAAAAAGCTCTACATCGTCTCCCACTTTCAGTCCTTCGATCCCCGTCACATCTACCATACACTGGTCCATGCATACCCTTCCCACTACTTTTGCCCTTTTGTCTTTTACAAAAACCTCTCCTTTTGAAGAAAGCAGCCGGAAGTAACCATCCGCATACCCGGCAGGAAGTGTAGCAATTCTGCTCCTTCTTTGAGTTATAAAAGTCCCACCGTAGCTTACAGGTTTTCCTTTTTCCAGCTCCTTTAAATGGGCAATCTTTGTCTTAAAGCTCATTACGGGTTTTAACTTTACCTTTTCCTTATCCACCTCATCGGAAGGATAGCATCCGTAAAGCATTATTCCCGCCCTTACCATATCCAGATGGGTTTCGGGCAGGTCGATAATCGCCGCGCTGTTAGCGGCATGTTTTATGGGAATCCTGTATCCCTTATTTTCCAATCTGCCAACGACATCCATAAACTTATAAAACTGTTCAAAGGTAAAACCCTTATCCTTTTCATCCGCCCTGGCAAAATGGGTAAAAATGCCTTCCACTTCGATACCGGGGAGTTCAAATACCCTTTCTATTTCCGAAATAATAGGGGAATCCGCTAAAAAACCTATTCTCCCCATGCCCGTATCCAGTTTAATATGAATCTTAACAGTCTTTCCCATTTGTGCTGCTTTAAGGGAAAGCTTTTCGGCCATTTCTACGCTGAACACGGTCTGAGTTATATTGTTCTCTATTATTTTATCAAACTGATCCTCCGGTGTAAAACCCAAAATAAGGATGGGAGCCCTGACACCCTCTCTTCTCAAAGCGAGGGCCTCGTCCAGAAAAGCGACGGCAAGGTATTCCGCTCCCATAGAAAGGGCTACCCGGGATACCTCAAAGGCTCCGTGCCCGTACGCATCCGCTTTTACCACTGCACAAAACTTTGAATTTTTGTTTTTCACTCTCAGGACTTCATTAATGTTGTGTTTTAAATTGTCCAAAAGAATCTCGGCTCTAGTAGGCCTTAGGGACTCTTTCATTTATCTCACCTCTTTTAAAAAGATTTATATTTATCTTAAAAAATCTTCAAAAAAGCTTCCGGTATATTATCCAATATATCACCGGCAATCAGAGGAATTTCCCCTTTTTTCTCCCTTGCGATATCTCCTGCTAAACCGTGAATATACACGCCCGCACAGGCAGCCTTTAAAGGGTCCGGGTTTCTGGCAAAAAAGGCCGCAATCATGCCCGTAAGGACATCCCCGCTACCGCCGGTGGCCATACCGGGATTCCCGGTGGGATTGATGTACACCGGAGAATCCGGTGATTTTACAAGGGTCCTTGCTCCTTTCAGAACCACCGTGCAATTAAATTCATCCGCCGCCTCCACCACCTTTTGCCATCGGTTTTCCTCTATCTCCTGCGGTGAGGTATTTAATAGCCTTGCCAGTTCCCCGGAATGGGGAGTTAAAATAATTTGTCCCTCTTTTTCCCTTAAAAGTTCGGGATGTTTTTGAAATGCGTTAATTCCGTCCGCATCCAAAACCAGAGGCTTTTTGCAGTTTTTTACAAATTCCCTGATGAACTTTTTTGTGTTTTCATTGGTAGATAAACCGGGCCCGACAGCGACCACATCGACCTTTTGTGAAAACTCCAAAGCCTTGTCCAGCGCATCCAAGGATATACATCCTCCCTGATCGGGGAGCGGCTTTTTCATCACTTCGGTCAGCTTTACCTCAAAAACCGCAGTCAAACTTTCCGGCACCCCAAGGGTAACAAGCCCTGCTCCCGAACGCTGGGCAGTAAGGGCGCATAAAGCTGCAGCCCCCGTCAGACCCTTTGAGCCGGCCAGAATAAAAACTTTGCCGAAAAAACCCTTGTGGACATTGGGAGGATAGGGTATAAAAAGATTTTTTATAAAATCTTCGTTTAAAAGAATACCTTCCGGTTCAATTTCTTCTATTAAATCCACCGGCATACCGATATCGGCAACTGTAACCCTGCCGGCGTAAACCGCACCGGGATATAAAAGCAGTCCCGGTTTTAAAAGACCCATTGTTACCGTTTCATCTGCTTTTACCGCCTCTCCCAGCACTTTACCGGTTCTTCCGCAGATGCCTGAAGGTATATCTACCGCCACCTTGTAACCCTTCATCTTATTTATTAAATTTATTACATCTTTATACCTTCCTTCAATATCTCCCTTTAAGCCCGTTCCAAAGAGAGCATCAATAAGTGCAAAATTTCCATCGTCCTTATTTAAGAGGTCATACGCCCTGTTTAACTGCTCGTTTGAAAAAATATAATTCAAAGAAACGTTCATTTTCTCGAGGATTGTCAAATTAATGAGGGCATCTCCCGCTATGCTTTCCTTTTTTTCCGGGATAAAAATCTCTACCGAAAAACCTTTATTTTTCAGATGCCTTGCCGCTACAAAACCGTCTCCTCCGTTATTGCCCTTGCCGCAAAAAATATAAACTTTTTTTGACGCAAAACATTTCCTTTGATATGCTTTCTCTACCACATCAGCTACAGCTTTACCTGCATTTTCCATCAGCACGATTCCCGGGACCTGGAAGTCTTCCATCGCCAGTTTATCCATTTTCCTCATGGTTTCCGGCATTACCACTTTCATCAAAAAGACCTCCCATAATACAGGCTACCGCACAGGCGTACTCCTTTGTGTGGCTTAAAGAAATATCTATGAGTTTAAAGCCTTTTTTTAAAAATCTATCCTTTGCTTTTCCATAAAGAAAAACCCGGGGTTTTCCTTTCTCATCCTTCAGTATTTCTATATCCCTCCAGCTTACCTCTCCTATCCCCGTCCCGAGGGCCTTTGCCACCGCCTCTTTTGCGGCAAATCTTGCGGCAACACTTTGAAAGAAAAATTTATTTTCATTAAAACTATTAATTTCTTTATCGGTAAAAATTTTTTTTAAAAATCTTTTATTTTTGCAGGCTCTTTTTACCCTTTCTACTTCCACAATGTCAATTCCTACACCCATTATTACCATCCCCGGTGTTTTACATTATTTTTTCCATATAAATACAATAATAAAATACTTACAGTTGAAAAAAATAAAATAGGATAAATTATTAAATTAAACTTATATAAACTTTCGATTTTTCTCTTTAAAATACCTTCTTTTTGACAAAATTTAAAAAATATTTTCTTGACCTTCTTTGACCTTCGTTGTATAATTTAATTAGAATTTATGAAAAATTTACCAGAGGAGGTGCTTGCTATGCATGAAAGGCATCTAATACCGTGGAGGAGAAGGGGTTTACTGCCAGCTTTCTTCGACCTGGATATTGAAAACTTCTTCGACAATTTCTACGACTTTTTAAATCCCTCGGCTATTAGAATAGATATGAAAGAAACCGAAAAAGAATATATTCTGGAAGCGGACTTGCCCGGATTCGATAAAAATAATATAGAAATACATCATGAAGAAAATATGCTTACCATCTCCGGCAAACAGGATGAAATAGTTGAAGAAAAAAGGGAAAATTATATCCATAAAGAAAGAAGAAGGGGAAGTTTTTCCAGGACAATTCCCTTACCGGACAACGTGGATGCGGACAACATAAAGGCAAGCTATACAAACGGTGTACTGCGCCTCATTCTTCCCAAGATAAATCCATCAAAACCAAAGGGAAGAAAAATCGATATAGAATAGGAACCCCGTTAAATTGGGGTTCCTATTATTTATTCTTCACCAAGTTCTTCATCAAATAAGCTCAAAAATATCTCAACTATTTCCAGGTCAAACTGGGTTCCTGCATTTCTTTTTATCTCGAGGAGGGCTTCTTCCACACTCTTTTGTTCACTGTATGGCCTTCTTGATGTCATGGCGTCAAAGGCCTCTGCTACCGATAAAATACGGCATAAAAGAGGAATTTCCTTTTCCTTCAACCCAAGGGGATACCCTTTGCCGTCCCACCTTTCGTGATGCTTTAATATAAACTCTGCTATCCCTGCAAGATCTGGAGACGAAAGGGCTATTCTATAACCTTTCTGAGAGTGCTGTTTTAATACTTCCCATTCTTCCTCGGTAAGGGGCCCTTTTTTATTTAAGATGCTGTCGGAAATGGCAACCTTCCCGATATCGTGCACTTCCGCCAGTAGGGCAAGGTCCGAAAGTTCCTTGGGAGAAAGACCCAGTTTTTTGCCTATTTTAAGGCTCAGATCTTTTACCCTTTGCGCATGGCCTTCGTTAATATAATCCTTTTCCGCCAGTATGGACATCAGGACATTTAACGTCTGTTTCCTTATACTGTTGCTGTTTAAAAGTTTATCCCGGTACATGAGTTCGTCGGCTCTTTTTAACACATCCTTTAGATTTTCTCCTTCATATTCCGCGGTAGCATATCCTATGGACAGGCTGAGGTAAAGCCCTTCCTCAGCTTCCCGCTCATTGAACTTCTCGATATTATCTTTTATTCTGCTTACTATTTTTTCCGCATCCGAATTGGAAGTCTTAGGAAGCAGTAATGCAAATTCGTCTCCTCCAATTCTTGCAAGAATATCCGAAGACCTTATAGAGCGAAGCAGAACCTCAGATAATTTGATAAGCAGCTTATCTCCCTTATCGTGCCCTAAGGAATCGTTAATCAGTTTTAATCCGTTCAGGTCCATCATAATAATTGAAATAGGGTATTCCCTGCTTCCCGTATACCTTAAAAGTTCTTCTTCAAAAAACGCCCTGTTGTAAAGCCCCGTCAAATTATCGTGCAGGCTTATATACTCTAATTTTGTCCTGTATTCGTGAACCTCTGTTATGTCAGTGTAAATCCCGTAAATCCCTAAGATTTCTTCATTAACCTTTATCAAAATGCCCCTAATATTAACATAAATCGGCTTACCGTTCTTTGTGTATCTTACTCCTTCCACGGAGAGTTTTTCATCATCAAATACCATTTGGGTAAGTTTTTTCGCGTTTTCCAGTTCTTCTTCTTTGTTAATTAATTCATCCACATCTTTTCCCAGGCATTCCTCTTTGCTGTATTCAAACAGCTTTTCAAAGGCCGGATTGACGTCGACGATCCGGTGATCTTTATCCAGAAGAACTATCGCATCGGGAGAATGGTTGAAAAGTGCCCTGAGCTGCTCCAAGTATCTCTTTTCTTCCGTTATATCCTCATAGAACGAGAAGGCTCCCAGGATTTCTCCATTTTTATCGCTTACTAAAATATCCTTCATTTTTGCTATTACGGGAGTTCCATCCTTTTTATACCTTACGCCCTCATAGGAGAGGAAGTATTCCTCACCTTTTAATATTTTTTGAGCCCTGTTTGTATCGAACATAAATCTTTTAATTACCGTCTCATCAAAAATACTCTTTCCTATTATTTCTTCCCTGCTGTAGCCGAAGATTCGTTCAAAGGCAGGGTTCACATCCCTGAATACCATATCGCTGTCGTAAAACACAATTCCATCCCGGGAGTTTATAAACAGGGCTTTATACCGCTCCAACTCAAATTCCAGCAATCTCCTGTAGTTTTCCAGCTCCGTAATATCGCTGATAACCCCTGTAAACTTTTCGTCTACGTACTTTCCCTGTATTAACAAATACTTCCTTTTACCTTCTAAATCCCTTGCCCTTACCTTTACTTCAATCTCCTTTGTTTTACCGGTATAGGCTTTTCTAATTGCATCTAAGAGCATCCTTCTGTCTTTTTTCTCCAAACCCTTTAAAACAGTCCTGTATCCGCAGACGACTTCACAGCCTTTAATCAATTTTGCGGCATTTTCCGTTATGTAAAATCTTCTACTTTCAATGTCGTATTCCCAGACGCAGGTTTCGCTGGCTTCAAGAGCAAGCATGAGCCTTTCCTGAAGCTCTTTTATCCTTTGTCCGGTCATTCGAAGCTCTTCGAAACTTGCCGTCAACTCCTCATTTTGAGCATATATTTCCTCATAGGCTGCCGAAAGCTCTTCATTTGCCTTTTTTATCTCGCTGGTTTTCCTATCGATGATATCTTTTAACCTCTTGTTTAAATAAATTAAAAGAAAAATTATGGACAGCAAAAAAATCGATATAACGACCATTGTGTAGAAATGTTTTTTTATGGCTGCTTTCACATCATAGGGCTCGTCGCCAAACCATTTTTTTATAATCTTATCGTAAATCCCGTCTTCCGCCATCTTAGTAAGACCGTAGTTAAAAACATTTAAAAGTTCCGTATTCCCTTCTTTAACCGCAATGCAGTAAAACGTCTCGCTTATGGGATCGCCGACAATTTTAACCCTGTCTTCCAAATTATATTTTTTCAAAAAATAGCGGGCTGTATATTTATTCCCTATAAATGCATCCGCCTGACCATCCATCAAAAAAAACAAGGCTTCTTCCTGAGATGACCCCCGTAAAATATTTATCCCTTCTATATTCCTTACTATTTCTTCAGCAATGTCTCCCTCCTGAATCGCCACCTTTTTCCCTTTCAGTTCCTTCAATGAGCTAATTTCGTTATCTTCCCGGCGCACAAGGATAACCCGGGAACTTACGAGGATTGGGCGGGAAAAATCGTATTTTTTATCCCTTTCTTCACTTTTGGACATCCCCAGGAGAGCATCCACCTTTCCGTCTTCCAGGGCTTTTAAAGCATCCGCCCACTCCATGGGTATGTATTCCACTTCCAGCCCCGTGTATATAGATATTGTGCTCATGATATCTATGTTAAATCCCTGAAAGTTCCCCGACGAATCAACAAATTCATAGGGCGGAAAATTTCTATCACCGGCCACCGTGATTTTTTTATTTTGGCTGGCAGAAGCACCGGAAAAAAATAAAATAAAAAGGAATAAGACCAAAATTATTTTTTTAAGGGCAGAAGTTATTTTCTTACTATTTAACAAAGAAATCACCTCAAAAAATTTATGAAACCGGAACATTTGTAAATCTTTCGGATATTTTAATTATAATACATTTTTAAAGCAATCAATATTTTTTTTGTTAACTTTTTTTCACCTCATCATCTTTTTTCTTATCCCAAACCTTCCCTTTTTTATAATAATCTAATATGGTCTTATCTAATTTACGGCTTATTTTCAAAAGTATCTCTTTGTCAAAATGCATATTTAAAGCATTGTTCAATAAATGTTTAAATTGCTCTATTTTTCTCAGGTTATCATCCATTATTCCACCTCTTTAATATCCTTTTTACAACATTTTACATCATCTCCCTTCTTTTTGCAAATAATATTTATATGCTGTGAGCAAATTCCAATAGAGAATTTTGTCGGCTAAAGTAGAACTGAGGAGTGAAAAGAATGGAAAACTATTCTAATAAATTTGATTTAAAGTCCATAGGAAAAAGAATCCGGGAAGAGAGAGAAAAGTTTGGACTTTCCCGGGAAGAATTCGCGGAAATTGTGGGTCTTTCGGACTACTATATCGGCCAGATAGAGCGAGGAGAACGCCAGATGAGCCTCCCCGTTTTAGTTAAAATGGCAGGTTTACTTCATCTTTCCCTGGATTATATCATTTTCGGAGAAGATTATTATTATGCTGAATATCTCAGAGAATCCTGCTTAAATAAACAAAAGGGCGACCCTATGGAAGAAATTGTGGGACTTCTCCACAGATGTTCGAAAAAAGAATTGGAACTGATAAAGAAATTGTTAAAAGTTATTTTGCCCTATTTAAATAAATTAGATTCAATGCCATAATTACATTAATGCTGATGAATGCACCATAAAAAAAGGGCTGCCGTAAAGCAGCCCAGCATTTTACTCAATCGTTTTTACAAGCCTTGGTTTTTGTTTTGGTGCATTGTATACGTAAACCGCATCGTATTCAATTCTATTTTTTTCAATAAAATCGCAAATTTCGCTTTCAATCATCCCTTCTACCTTCGCCGCTACGCCGCAGCTCGAGCTTATCTCCCTGGGCACGGGCACCAATTGAAAATTAATTCCCGTGCCTTTTAATTTTGATTCGAATTTCAGGGCATGGTGCACCGAAGGGAAAGTTATCATAAAAAAAGGATATTTTTCAGTCAATTTCATCTACCTCGTTATTTTTAGAATATATTCGCCTTCCAAATTTATTATATCCACCTTGAAACCTGAACTTTTGGCAAATCGGGTTACATTTTCCTTGGCGGTGGGATTATCCACCAGTACCTCAAGAACATCCTCCTTTAAATCTTCAAGGGCTTTTTTAGTCATAACCACGGGCATTGGGCAGGAAAGGCCTCTTACATCGATTTTGGTTGCCATGCGCCTTCACTCTCCTTCTTTATATTCATTACCGTAGGGATATTTAAAAGAGCAATTGCTGTTAAAAATATAATTCCTAATATAACAGCTATTTTACCGTTAGTCCCCACTCCCTGAACCGAAGCTGAAATTCCAAAATTGTGAGAGAAGGCAGCTCCTACCAGCATCCCAAAAAACGCGGCTCCTGCATCGGTATCACCCTCGCCCGCCAGTATGCACTGCCTTAACGGGCATCCTCCTAAAAGTATTGAACCAAAACCTGCCAGGAACATCCCTAAAAAGTTCCACAGCTCCATTGTATGAGCTATGGGCTGCTTTTCAAAGCCCAATTTAAAATTACCAAAGACTATGTTTAAAATCAACGCTGCAGTAAAAATCCCTGCAAAACCAGAAAAGAGGTGAAAATCCTTTAAAAGGAATATATCCCTTATACCTCCTGCCATACAAAGGCGGGACCTTTGAGCCAATGCCCCGACAATTAAACCTGCAGCAAGGGATATTATAAAGGGGGCTCTCATAGAACCGGGTCCTTTTGCGCTGAAAAATATAAAGGATGGAGCAACCAATACCAGGATGAGGAGTACAACGGCTACAAGCGGCATTATATAACCGTTACCTTTTGATAACTTATAACTTCTGCCAAGGGAAAAACCCTTCTTTATAAAAATCAAACCGTAGTATATTCCCGATGCAAACCCGAAAAAAGCAAAAAGTGCATTGAGGTCTCCCGCAGATAACCTTAAAACCATCCTTAAAGGACAGCCCAAAAATACCATAGCACCCACCATCACGAAAAAGCCGATTATAAATCGGGTTAAGGTAGCCGATCCTCCGCGGGCATTAAATTCCCCAAAGGCTAAGGAAATAAGAAATGACCCTAAAATAAAACCGGGCACTTCGGGTCTTATATACTGCACCACTTCAGCCCTGTGAAGCCCCAATCCCCCTGCAATATCCCTTATAAAACACGCCACACACATCCCCATATTAGCAGGGTTACCCAGTTTTGTCAAAATTACAGCTATAGCACCTATAACAATTCCGGACAAAACGACGAGTTTCTTTTGATCCAAAGAGAGCACCTCCTAAGTTTTTTGTAAAATATTTCACTATTAATTTTATACGATTTATTTAAGGTAATTAATTTGTATTATTTATACGTTTCTTATTTCATATAGATAAAATCAATAGAGGTGCTCAATAAAAATTCAAAATTCCCTTCGTTCGTAAATTTTAACTGATACAAGAAAAGAAATCCCGTAGATAATTACTGCTAAAATCATTAAAGCTGTAATTATATAAGTATTATTGAAACTATCTAAAAACCTGAAGTCATTTCTAAACATAGGAAGAATCCACCCTATGCTGAAGAACATCGCGAAAAATAAAAAAATATTTAACATTTTTGACCTGTAATATCCCATTTTAAAAAATACAGGAAGATAAATGCTGTTTATGAAGATAAGGGAAAACATAGCCCCTACAATCCCCTCCAATGTTATGGAATATACTTTCAAAGGCAATAAAAGAATTCTTATTATACTGCTAATTACCGCATAATAAAATATTGAAATAACAGCAAAAGCAAAAACCGATAAATATCTTGCAAGAACTACGGTACTTCTTTTACAGGGAAGAATGTTCAATAAAATATCCGCATTGCATTTATCATCATAAGCGCAGGCGGATTGCAGCATTACATAGGATAACGCTACCACGCAAGCAGGGAACATAGCCTCTCCCATCTGCTGAAAGGCTAATATTATTATCAAAGTATTCACTATACCATATATTAGGGTAAATTTTTGAACCAATATATCCTTTTTAATAAGATTAAACATTAATCTTCCCCCTTGTAAAATAAAACATTATATCCTCAAGGCAGGGCCTTTCAAAAATAACCTTATCCTGGAAAAGTTTTTTCGCAGTCTCCTTTTCCTTAATAAGCCCCTCAAAACCAAACTTATTCTCTTTTATACCAACGAAATGTTTTTTTATATCTTCATTCATAAAATCTTTTGGTCCTTTTACAATCGAATAATATTCAAAAATATCATCCTTGGGGCTTGAAAATACTATACTTCCATCATTTATAAAAGTTATATAATCCGCAATTTTATCCAAATCCGAAGTGATATGGGTAGAAATAAAAACCGATTTATTTTCATCCTGAATGTATTCGGACAGGAAATCCAGCAATTCGCTTCTAACAATGGAATCAAGCCCGGAGGTGGGTTCATCCATTATTAAAAGTTCTGCATTGTGGGATAAAGCTACCGCAAGGGATAACTTAATTTTCATGCCCTTGGACAATTCCTTTATCTTTTTTCTTCTGGGCAGAGAAAAATCTCGTATCAAATCATTAAAAACCCTTTCTTCCCAATATTTATAAAAGGGGGCTATTATCCCTTTCATTTCTTCAATGGTGAGTTCTTCGTAAAAAATATTTTCCCCAAAAACAAAACCTATTTTGTTTTTTATTTCTATTTCCTTATCCGCATCATCATTGTTGTACCCAAAAATTTTTATTTGTCCTGCATCCCTCTTGAGTAAATTCATAATAAGCTTAATCGTCGTGGTCTTGCCCGCTCCGTTAGGACCGAT
Organism: Thermovenabulum sp.; assembly: GCF_049723235.1. Classification (NCBI taxonomy): domain Bacteria; kingdom Bacillati; phylum Bacillota; class Clostridia; order Thermosediminibacterales; family Thermosediminibacteraceae; genus Thermovenabulum; species Thermovenabulum sp. The sequence goes on from NZ_JBNARB010000012.1 coordinate 24,125, forward strand.
AAACCCCATTATATACCCTCTATCCAAAGTAAAACTTATATCCTTTAAAGAAAAATCTTTAAAATTTTTCCTCAGGTTTTTAACCTCCAAGATAGGAGCCATATTATCCCTCCTCGTAAAGAATTTTTAACATTTCCTGCATTTCTTCCAAAGAAAGCTCGATGGATTTTCCGGCCATTACCGCTTCTTCCAATTTTTCCTCTACTATTTTTAACCTCATTTCCCTTAAAAGCTCTTTGTTCTTTACCGCTATAAAAGAGCCCTTGCCGTGAACGGTTACTATATACCCGTCGTTTTCCAACTCCTGGTATGCCCTTTTTACCGTAATTACACTTATCTGCAGTTCCTTTGCCAAATTCCTGATGGAAGGCAGCATCTCTCCCTCCGCAATTTCTCCCCTCATTATCATGTTTTTAATCTGCCTCACGATTTGTTCGTATATAGGCTCCTGCGAGGAATTCGAAAGGATTATATTCATCTATCCCCGCTCACTCCTTTCTTCAGCTGCACTACTGTATATACTGTATATATACAGTATATTATCTATGATAAATTTTGTCAACAATTTTATTTACGGTCACCAAATATTTTCATGGATTCCATCCTAAAAATATAAAAGGGATGGGTATAAAACTTTTTTAAAATTTACCCATCCTCAATTTTTACTTTTTTATGCCCTTATTTTCACGTTATAACGATTGCACTATTCCTCAAAACGGTAAAGCTGGTCTTTGGTAAATACATAGTCAGGGGTAATAAGCTTTTCTTTGAAATTTATAGAATACCACGGATTGCCATCATTATTCCCTGGATTTTTCAGCACATGTATTTCCTGGGCGGGCATATACCCCTGGGCCAAAAGAAATATTTTCTCTCCGGTATTTTTATTTACCGCCATGTCAACTACAATTACGCAGTGGCCGGGGCTTCCCCCTTCGAGGAATACGTCGCCGATGCTTAAATCCTCCAAAGAGACCCTTTTCATCTCCTTTGACAGAGAGAGAGTCCCAGCATAGGCAAAGACCATGTCCAGGTATTTCCTGAAAGTTGCGTAATCACCGTTATAGCCGGCCTGTTTAACCCAGCTGGTATTATTTCCCTCCACCCTTATCCTGTAACCTTCCCGCCACTTTTTATAATCTGCCCGAAAACCGTTGGTAAAATTAAAGTGAATTTTATCGTAATAGCCCCTTTTATAAAGATACTCAGCCCTCAGTCTAATCACCGAATCGGCACACTGCATTAAATCCCTTTGCCCTACGTCCATATCAATTACGGCTGCGTGCACATCCCTTGGTTTTACAAAACCGTTGTAATATCTTACCTTTGAACCGTGGGGTTTTAAGGGTAAATTCCTCAAATACTCCCCGAAGGAATCTTCCGGGAGTTTTATCCTCTCAAATCCTTCGGGTACCTCAATCCTTTCTTTTATCGTCTTTCCTTCTTCGTTTATTAAATTATTGGTTTTTCTTTCAAAAGGAATTTCTTGATTTTTTATAAAATTTTTCTCTTCGTTAATCATTTTTTCGCATGCGGTTAAAAGTAAAACCGTAAGCATAATAATTAAAATTATTCTTCTCTTTTGCATCCTTTTGCTCCCTTATTAAAATTTTTTCATTTTACATAATAAATAAGCCGGGGAATAATTCGCCCCTTTTTAACCGAGGACTCCACTTCCCCTAAATATTCTGCACCCATTTTTATATAAAAACCCTTTGCTTCGGGACTGGTTACAAAGGTAAAGCTTTTTATACCTTTTTCCTTACAATAATCCGCTAAATGACTCCACAGCATCCTCCCGTATCCTTTGCCTATATAATCGGTGTCAATGTAGAAAAACTCTAAATTCACCTCATCTTTTTCAAATAAAAGGCCGAAAAAACCCAAAATCTTTTCCTTATCCTCCAGTACAAATACGGGGAAATTTTTTATATATTCTTCAGTCAACCGATATTTTTCTTTAAATTTTACCATATATTTTTCATCGTATCCCCAGTGACCTTCCGACTTCTCGGCAAGCTCGGATAATATCAATGCCTCATTTTCCTTTGCAGGTCGTATAAAAGCCAAAATCTTCACCTCTTTTAAAGCCTGTTGTTATCCGGTATTTCCATTTTATCCTTGCTGAAATACGATTTCATCCAGAAAAGCCTTTCGGGAGCTTTTCCTTCTTTTATCATTTTCTGCCATTCTTCATCGGTTAATCTCTTTCCCGAAACAAATTCATAGTAGCTAAATATCGCACCTCTTGTGAGGTAAAACCTTCCGCTTATAGGCACTACCACATATATTTCGTAAGCGGGTCCCACACCCACTTCAAAGTATCCGCCGCTGCCGAACTGGTTCGGCGCAATTGTATGAATATCCGCTATTGTCGCCATGTTTTTGTCCGTTTCCGAGGTAATCTCAAACCACCTCAATCCATCTCCCGCAAAGGATGCTGTGAGGCTTTCTAATGTGCCCCCGAAAAGCTGAAGCCGGTAGTATTCATCTTCCGTAAGCTCTTCATCCCTTAATTCCTTCACCGAGCAGTTTATTAAAAATTGAAGCAGCTCTTCAAAGATCTCCATCTTGCTTTCTACCGCCGCATCCAGCATGCCTCTTTCCTTAAGATTTACCCTGGAAAACTTAGTAAGCCACAAAAGCTTATCGTAAACCTCGATATTCGGTTCGACATAAGCTTTTATATCCGCCAGTTCTTCGCCCCCGCCCATTTCGGCACCGCTCTGTTTACCGTAAAGTATGGTATCGTGCTTGAGCTGTGCCCAGCTTCCAAGAGCAGTAGAAAGGGATTTATCAAGCCAGGCGGTATTTCTCATAAAAGAAGGGTAACCTTCCCCGTATTCCTTCAGTAAACCCTTCAGGGTCCATAGCCACCCGAAATAAAAGTTGGACTTCCACCTTTCCTCCTTCATGTTTTGGAATTTTTCCTTCATTTTATTTAATTGTTCAATATATTTCGGCCACTTTTCCTGTTCTTTATTTATATTAACCTGTATGTCGTAAGCCCTGTTTGAGCCAAATACCGCCATCACATCAAGCCCGGAAGGAACGGGCCTTACTATTGGTTCCACCAGTTCCTGGATAATTTCGGCATCGGGAACGTACCTTTGCCCCAAAAATCTAAACTGTTTACCGACGGGAGTGCTTACCGAAGTATATTTTGGCTTTATTATGGGTTCGGGTAATTTTTCTGCTTCCTTGTACACCCTTTCTATTTTGTCGTTATCGTCCATTTTTTCTATGTCCGGATTTTCCCCGTAAACCTTTAAAAGCAAATCCCTATAATGGTAAATATTCAGATCATCGGCTAAGCCTACGTAAAAATAAGTGGGGGTATACAGGCTTTCCCAGAGCTTAATATCCTTTTCTCCTTCCTTTTCCAAAAACACGCTGTAGGTTATCAAAAGGGCCTGAAGGGTTTGCTCCACAGTCCTCTTGCCTTCATTATCGTATAAGGGAAAAGGTGCCTGGCCGTACCACATCAAAGCCTTGAAATACCTTTTTAAATCATCGCTTCTCGTATAGTGTCCCCTGGGTACATACTGGCTGTAATCCAATTCAAAGGGGAAAATAAAGGATTTTGCAAAGCCTTCCTGCTTTTTTATTAGCTCGTATTCCTTATAAGCCAATTCCTTTGCCTTTTCAGGAAAACCTTCCGGAAGCTCCTTTTCAAGGGCAAGCTGGGCAACCCCAAAAAAGGCAATGTTTTTCAGCTGGATATTTCTAAGGTTTTCATTTTTCAACGTATTGTAAAGGTATATGGATTTTTTTAGCATATTTTCCGTGAGTTCCTCTAAAACCGGCAATAGCTTTTCGTTTTCCAGCACCCTCAGGGAGTAATCGTAAAAAATGTGATAAACGTGCAATACCGAATCCGTTGTAATAAAAGAAGGGATGTTTTTATACTCGTTTTTTTCGTAGATATAAAAAAGCTGCTCTTCCTCGCAAGGGCTTACGAAAAATGCGTTTTTATAAAGCAGTTCCTTTTGCTCTTTTGAAAATCCCCCGAACTGCTTTAAATTTACCACATTAGGTAAATCTTCCTTTATTTTGTATGGCTTTACCTTTGCTTCAAATTTTGTCGGTTCAAAAGGCACTTCTACGGTTTTTCTATCCGACTCCTCCGTAAAATTCACCTCGTACTCGACGGTTTTTTTATCTGCATCCGCATTATTCCCTGTATTTTTATACGCACATCCGTTAAATACCAGCATTAAAGAAATCAATAAAATAATTAGTTTCTTACTCATTTTTTATTCCCCCTCTATCAAAAGCTTAAAATAATACTTTCTTCCTATATCCCTTATACTCAATTTCCCCCCTTCGTATTCCACTACCCCCCAGCTAAAAACCTTTCCTTGCCTTACCCGTACCAAAACCCTTTTTTCTTCCTTTACAATTGAATCTATTTCATCGTATGCACTGCTCTCGGAAAAAAGCTCAAACCCAAATCCCTTCCATTTATATGCGCTTGTAATTTTTTTACCGTCCTTTACGGTTTCAACGGATAAGAGTTCATCCTTGCCATCTTCGTCAATATCAAAAAATACGTAATCATCAAAAGGCTTAGAAAGCCTGGACCCCCTCCACTTTGGGAACAATCCCCCTTCGTTTAATCCGTATATAAAGGGCCTTTTTGCCATAACAGGATGCAGTTCTGCTTTTTTATATACCCCTATGGAAATTTCCAAATTTTCGTCTTCATCCACATCGGCTATTTGAACCTTCCAGGGATTAAAGACCTTCATTTCCTCAAATAGCTTCAATTTAATGCCGTCCTCTAAGGTTAAAATAATAAAATTTTCCCCGTAGTTTTCATTCCTCTTACCCGTTATCAAAAAAATTTCGTCGGTAAGGTCTTTATCCACATCTCCCGCACAGCTGCTTAGTATGTAATCATTATTACCCAAATTATACTGCCATATCTCATTCCCTTCTTTTGAAAAAACCTTTACTGAATCCTCACCGATAAATGAAATAAGGTTTTCTCCTCTATATTTAATTAATAATGGGGATGTTGATTTTTTAACGGAAAAATTAATTAATTTAATACCGAAAATATCCTCACTTTTCAATAAGCCCTGCAGGTAAAATCCCAAAATTTTATATGTAAAAAAAGTGACCCTGCCTTTTTCGTTTTTCACATCTACTATCCCGACAGGAGATACAGAATTCATAAAAACTATTAATAAGAATAAAAAAGCTACTAAAAATATTAACCGTTTTCGCAGGATCTTTTTTAAGGAATTATTTATATTTCTTAAATCCATATTACTTAAATCCTTTATTCTTTTGATTTTTTTAAATTTTACATCACATTACTTATTAATTCTTTCTTTATTGTTAAAATTCCTGCAAGGAATTTGGGCAAAAATAAAAAGCCCGGTAAATACCGGTATTTTAATCATTTTACTGCTTTAATATACGCTCCTGCAAAGGCTCCGTCGATCTTATTTTTATCCGCCAAAATCTCTTCGATCAAATCCTTTGTATAAACGTGAGCCGGAATGATTTCTACATCCTTAAAGCCAACCCTCTTTAGGATGTCTTTATATTCTTCTACCTTTATAGCCCCCGCAACACATCCTGCCCAGAGCTTTGCCCGCTTTATAATGCTTTCGGGTATATCCTTTAGAGCAACTATATCGGCGATCGCAAGCCTTCCGCCCCTTTTAAGAACCCTGTAAGCCTCTTTCAGAGCCTTTTCTTTATCCTCGCAGAGGTTAATGACGCAGTTGGAAAGGATTACATTTTCTTTTTATGATATAATCTAATTAATGCGAAAGGAGGCATTTTATATGTTAAGGACAAATATAGAAAAAACCGTTATTCAATCAGTTCAAGGAAAAATTCATCACCCCATCGCTTCTTCTCCATTCAGGATAGGACATGATGGAAGCGTAAATATCCTTCCTGCAACAGGAGCCATCACTTATAATGTAAACCTTGGGGATCCCGCATTTGGATGGACAGGAGATCATGTAGAGCCCGGCGTGTCGATAAAAAATGAGGATACCTATGAAAACAACGCCCTTATGGTACTCGCATGTATCGGAAATGAAGCCAGGGTAATTACGGGTGATGCAAAGGGAGCAAAAGGTGTAGTAATCGGAAAGCACGGCGGTATAGAACACGTCCTGGTCCAGTTCGAAAAAGAAGATATGGAAAAAATGGCGGTAGACGACAAAATACTGATAAAGGCGTGGGGACAGGGTTTAAAACTTCTCGATTACCCCGATGTATTCGTGATGAACATAGATCCCCGCCTATTTTTAAACATACCAATATTGGAACATGAAGGAGTACTAAAAGTTCCCGTAGTTGCCGAAGTCCCCGCATACTTAATGGGTTCCGGTATAGGGAGCTCTACTGCTTTCAGCGGTGATTACGATATCATGACCGCCGACATGGAAACGGTTAAAATGCTCGGGCTTGAGCGATTAAGGTTTGGTGACCTCGTGCTATTGAAGGATTGTGACAACACTTACGGTAGGGGATACTTGAAAGGAGCCGTGACCGTCGGAGTGGTAATTCATAGTGATTGCATAAAAATGGGACATGGCCCCGGGATCACCACAATTATGACCTGCAAACACCCAAAAATTGAAGGAATAATAGACGAAAATGCAAATATAAAAAATTATTTAAAATAAATCACCTGCATACATCCACCCATCTTTTACTTTTTGCATAAAGTTCCAGCTCTTCACAGGTGAGTTCAATAGCCGAATTTCCGCTTCCGCAGGCAGGAAACACCGTTTCAAACCTTTTTAAAGACACATCAAGGTAAACCGGTATATCGCTTTTTAGCCCAAAAGGGCATACTCCACCTACCGGATGGCCGGTAATCTCAAAGGTTTCCTCATGGGAAAGCATCCTGGCTTTAAATCCGAATTCCCTTTTAAACTTTGCGTTGTCAATTTTTACATCCCCGGCGGTAACTATTAGCATTGCCACATTTTCTTTATCCCTGAAGGCAAGGGTTTTAGCTATCCTTGCAGGTTCCACATTGGCGGCTTTTGCCGCCTCCTGGACCGTTGCGCTGGATTGATTAAATTCCAAAACGTCCCTGTCCTTTCCCCATTTTTTCAGGTATTCCTTTGCTTCCAATATTCCCATTATAAAAGCCCCTTTCAATGCATGTTATTAAATTAATTTTTTTCTTCATCTTAGCATAAAATCTTTATTATGTTAAAGTCTAACATAATGCTAACAAGCTTTTCCTCATCATATCCAAGGATTCTAAATCAATTTTGTCAAACACTTTTATACTTCTTTTAAATTCATCTAAAGCAAGGGAAAAAGCATTATTTTCAAAATATAACTTTGCAAGCAAAATCAGCACTTCATCATTTTCAATAAGATTTAAAAGCTCCAAGGAGTTTTCAAATTCGTTATAAAAACCAGATTTTATCTTTCAATTCTTCATAGCTCATTCCATCCTGATCTATTTCAGACTTAATATCTTTCCCTATTCTATGAGCCCACCACAGCCCAATAAGAGCAGCCGGTATAGACACTACCATTCCTATGAGAATTACAAGCCCAAGGTCAGCTCTGACATTTCCAGCAGCTGCTATAGGTCCAGGAGTGGGCGGCACTAAAGTATGAGTAGCATATAATCCAGTTGAAAGGGTAACAGCCATCACTGCGATTGGAATATTAGCTCTTTTAGCAAGAGCTTTATTAAGAGGCGTTAGAATAACATACCCTGAATCACAAAAAACCGGTATACTGGTAATATAGCCAATAATGCTCATCGCCAGAGGTGACCTCTCGCCGCCAAAACCTATTTCTTTTCCTTCAGCGTCTAAAAATTTTATTCCAAGCGCCTGAGCCATCCCAACCCCACCGTCATTAGTAGCGCTTCCGCCTATACCTATTATGAGCTTTTTAATACCATAATCTAAAGCCGCCTTTATCAGCTGGCCGGTACCGTAAGTAGTTGTTTCCATTGGGTTACGCTCTTCTGGTTTTAAAAAATTTAAACCAGATGCCGCAGCCATTTCGATTACTGCAGTCCCATCCGGTAGCAAACCAAAAAAAGAATCGGTTTCTCTACCCAAAGGATCCAAGACCTTTGTCCTTATCAATTTGCCCCCAGTAGCATAGATTATGGCCTCTACAGTGCCCTCTCCGCCATCTGCAATGGGAACCTTAGCTACTTCAAGATTTACTCCAACATAAGAAGCTGCCTTCACTATCCCCCTTTCGATTGCATTAGCAGCTTGTAGAGAAGTTAGACTTCCTTTAAATGAATCAGGTGCGATTAGTATATTAACTTTTCTCATAAATACCTCCGAGTATATTTTTGTTATATAATTTTATCTCAATATTTATGAAATTGTTATTTACAAAATGCGCAAATTTAAATAGCAATTTAATATCTTTTTTTAACAAAGTGTAAATATTACACAATTTAAATCATTGTCTATAGTAAAAAGCGGGTTCCCTCGCTTGTAGCTTTTCTTCTATATAATATTAATAGTACAAAAAAGCGGGGAAAACCCGCTTTAATAAATTTATATTCACTTTTTTCAAAACATCAATTCATTTATAGTCTCCAGATAGATTTGCGTGCACGCTATTATCTGGCTTATATAGCCGCATTCATTGGGTGAATGCATATTTTCTCCGCCAGGGCCGAAAGTAACTGTAGGGATATTGCCTAATCTATAAAGATAATTGGAATCGCAAACCGATTTATCATACCCAATGGGTAAATCCTTTCCAACCACCTCTTTATATTTCTCCCTTATAATTTTCACCAATATATGATCCTCAGGTATTACAAAAGGTTCCATATAAGGAGTTTCTCTGGGTATTAGAAATACTTTCACTTTTTTCTCTATACCCAGTTCATTTGCTAATTCCATTATTTGCCTTGAGCAAAATTCATAATCCTCTCCTGGGACTACAAACCTATCTATAAATAATTCGCATTTATCGGGGACGTTCAATGTAGTTTTTATACCTCCGTTAATATGGCGTATGCACCAGGAGCCACTTCCGAGCCGTGGATGTATCATTGTATTATTCCATCTTCCAAATTCTCGCAAATTATTTCAAATTTCCCGGGAAATATTGCGCCGTTCGATAAATTTTTCGGCAAAATAAAAAGGACGGGTAAATTTTACCCATCCTCCTTATCTTTTCGCCGTATTAACCTTGGCAGTGTTTACTAAGTAATCCAGGGCGTAGAGGTAGCCGTAAGGCCCGAGCCCTACAATGACGCCGTTTACAACCGGGCTTATTACCGATTTATGCCTGAATTTTTCCCGGGAGAAGGTGTTTGACACATGCACTTCCACCGCGGGAAGGTCCACCGAGCAGAGGGCATCCCTTATGGCTATGCTGTAGTGGGTGTATGCCCCGGCGTTTATCACTATGCCGTTAGCCCAGTGCCTTGCGTTCTGAATCTCATCTATTATTCCCCCTTCGGAGTTGTGGTGTACTATGCGCACTTGTACACCTATCTCCTTAGCCTTCTTTATTATCATATCGTTGATTTCATCCAGGGTCATAATACCGTAGATATGGGGTTCCCTCGAACCGAGCAAATTCAGATTAGGTCCGTGAATCACCAGGATTTTCATCTCTTTTTCCCTCCTTTTCATCTATGACATTTTTCAGCAGGATTTTCAGATCCCCCGACAGTTTCTCGACAACCCTTACATCCCCAATGTTATAAGGGACTATAAATCTTGGCCTTCCTGCTACCGCTTTTTTATCCCTCAAAAGAAAGTTTAGGATTTCTTCTTCATTTATTTGAACGGGAAGCTCCTTTATTGAAACCGGCAGGTTGAAAAAAGTAAAAAGTTCTTTTACCCTCTCTAAATCCTTTTGAAGGTTATTACCCAATAAAATTGAGAGCTTAAAAGCCATGACCGTCCCTGCCGATACTGCCTGACCGTGGCTTACTTTATATCCCGAGGCCGCTTCCAATGCGTGCCCGAAGGTGTGGCCAAGGTTTAATATCATCCTCTTCCCTTCATCCCTCTCATCTTTTTCCACTATTTCCTTCTTGAACTTAATACATTCATAAACGATATTAAAGAGGGTTTCGGGATCTCTTTCCTTTATTTTTATGGCATTTTCTTCGATGTATTTAAAAAGCTCCCCCTGTAAAATAGCCGTTTTTATTACCTCTGCCATACCGTCGCCGAATATTTTGTCGGGAAGGGTAAAAAGGTGATTTATATCGGTAATCACCAAATCCGGCTGGTAAAACGCTCCTATTAGGTTTTTCCCTTCCCTGTGGTTTACCGCCACCTTGCCGCCAACGCTGGCATCCACCTGGGCTAAAAGGGTGGTAGGAACATAGACCCACTTTATCCCCCGCATATAGGTAGCTGCGGCAAAGCCTGCTACATCCCCCGTTATTCCGCCTCCCAGGGCAATTACTAAGGAGCTTCTATCAACCCCGAGCTTTATAAATTCATCGTAGATTTTTGAAAGGGTATTTATATCCTTTTTTTCTTCCTCATCTTCTATAAAAACGGTTTTTATATCAAATCCTTTTTCTATGAAGACCTCCCTCAACGGAGAGCCGAAAAGCTGATTTATAACCGGGCTTGTTACTAATACAATACCGGAAAATCGATTTTCTTTTAAATAATCCGCTAAAGCTTCCTGCAGGATTTTAAATCCCACTACTACCCTGTAAATTTTAGACTCGGATTTTACTGCGATTTCTTTTTTGATGGAAGAAGTCCTCTTTTCTTTCGGTAAGGATAATTTAGATATTATTTTTTCTGCAATTTTTTCCGGGTTTTCATCCCCATCCACCACTAAGTCCGCACCACCAAGATAAGTATTAATTCTTTCATAATAGAGCCTTATTAATTTTTCTTTTTTCTCTTTAATATCTTCGGCTTTTAAAAGAGGCCTCGTGTCATCCCCCTGCAGGCGCTTTAACAGGGTATCCAAAGGTGGATTTAAAAATACAACGGTGCCGCATTTCTTTAGGCTTTCTCTGTTTTGAGGGCGCATCAGCGTCCCACCTCCGAGCGCGATAACCGAATTTTTAAGTTCTGCGACTTTTATTGTGAGCTTCGATTCTATTTCCCTGAATTTTTCTTCACCAAATTTTTGAAATATCTCCGGAATGGTCATCCTTTCGGTTTCTTCAATTAATATATCAAGATCCAAAAAAGGCCGGTTGAGCTTTTTTGCTAACATCCTCCCGACGGTGGTTTTTCCACTCCCCGAAAGGCCGCTTAATACAACGTTTTTTTCTACCATCGGCTGCCCCCCTTTTCCTCCAGCAAAGCATCGGCTAAAACCAGAGCTACCATGGATTCGGCCACCACCGCAGCCGATCCTACCGCGCATACATCGGACCTTTCGAAATGGGCTAAGGTTTTTTCCATCGTCCTTAAATCTACTGACGGCAGGGGGTTTTGAAGGGTGGGTATTGGCTTCATGGCTGCCCTTATAAAAATTATTTCTCCGTTGCTCATTCCGCCTTCTATTCCCCCCGCGTTATTTGTAAGCCTTTTTTCACCGCCTATTATATCGTGGGCTTTGCTTCCAAAAAGGTTTGCCACTTTAAATCCCAGGCCTATTTCCACTCCCTTTATCCCCGGAATGCTCATAACCGCCGCTGTAAGCCTTGAGTCGAGCCTCCTATCCCAGTGGACGAAACTGCCGAGCCCTGCGGGCACATTTACCGCAGCCACTTCAAAAACCCCGCCCAGGGTATCCCCTTTTTCTCTTGCTTCATCTATTATTTCCTTCATTTTTTGAGAAGCTATAAGGTCGGGACACCGCACCTCGGACTTTTCCGCGAGTTCAAAAAGGTTAAGGGCTGTTCTTTTTTCCTTCATCCTTTCTTCTTCGGGAGGAAGATCTGCAAAAATTTCTCCGATGCTGATAACCCAGCTTACTACCCTTACCCCGGCTTTTTCTAAAAGTTTTTTTGCAAAATACCCGCAGGCAACCCTTGCCGCAGTCTCCCTGGCGCTTGCTCTTTCGGCTACGGGCCTGCAGTCGTTAAATTCGTATTTTAAAGCTCCGGGATAATCCGCATGACCGGGACGAGGTGAAAATATGGGCACGTATTTTCCCTTCCAGTTTTCGTAATCTTTATTTTTCAATACCACAGCTATGGGAGCTCCCGTTGTTTTACCGTTTAAGACCCCAGATATTATTTCAAACTCGTCGTCCTCTATATTTGCCCTTTTGCCCCTTCCGTAACCCTTCCTTCTCCTGGAAAGCTCCGATAAAAGCTCTTTTTCATCCACATCAATTCCGGCAGGCATACCTTCCAGGATCGCCACCAATCCTTTACCGTGGGACTCTCCGGCCGTTAAAAATCTCAGCATTAAAACCACCAGCTTCCCGCTATGCTTTCCAGTACTTTTCTCATGACATCAGCAGGTGCTTTTTCCCCCGTAAAAATTTCGAAGGCAAAGACCCCCTGCCAGAGAAGCACTTCAATGCCGCTAACCCCAATGAAACCTTTTTCGGCGGCCCTTTTAAAAAGCCTGCCGGGTCTTTCGCCGTAGCTCAGGTCGCAGAAAATTTTTTCTTTGTTTTCGTTACCTTCGAGAAATTCCTGGTATAATGCCGCCCCTTCTTCCGGAATACAGCTAACTACAATGTTTGATTCTTTTACAATGTCGAAAACTTCCTTTTTATCTTTGACATAGAGAGCTGAAAACTCAATTCCATCAAACTTTGTTTTCAAATCGTCCACCATTTTTTTCGCTTTTTCTACATTGCGGTTCACCACCGCTATTTTTTTCATTTTCCAGGAAGCCAAAGCTGCGGCACAGCCGGCGGCTGCTCCACCGGCGCCGAATATTACCGCTATATCTTTTTTAAATTCACCCTTCGCCCTTTCCGAAAGGGATTTTAAAAGCCCCGGGGCATCGGTGTTATATCCTTTAATAACGGTTTTACCATCCTTTCTCTCGAAAACTACGGTGTTTACCGATGAGCTTTTTTGAGCAAAATCATCAACTTCATCGCACATTAAATACACATCCCCTTTATGGGGCATGGTGACGTTAAACCCCACCATTTTTTGAGAAGCCAAATGAAAAAATTCCTTTAATTCTTCCTGCGGCACCGGGATGGCTTCGTACCTCCAGGGTATGTTCAATTCCTTCAACGCTGCATTTTGCATAGGAGGAGAAAAAGTTTTCAAAAGCGGCCACCCGATTACTGCAAGTTCGGGAAGGTTTTTTATATCAAATTTGCCCATCGATTTCGCCCCCTTTTACCACATTATTGAGTATATCAAAAAAGCCCGGAAAGGATATGGCTACGCAGTAGGCATCTTTTATTTTTGATATGCCTTTTACCGAAATTGCCGTGACCGCCATAGCCATGGCTATGCGGTGGTCTTTGAAGCTTTCCACTTCGGCAGGTTTAAGGTTTTTGCTGCCCTCAATTACCATGCCGTCTTCCAGTTCTTCGATTTTTGCCCCAAAACGCCGAAGATTTTGCACCATAGCCTTTATCCTGTCGCTTTCCTTTACCCTGAGCTCCGATGCGTTTTTTATCACCGTCTCTCCTTCCGCAAAGCAGGCTGCCACCGCAATGACAGGTATTTCATCGATAAGCCTTGGGATTATATCGCCTTCCACCCGGGTGCCCTTCAAGCCGCCGCCTTCAATTAATATATCGGCTATTTTTTCGCCGTTTAGTTCCCTTTCATTTAATACTTTAAGGCTGCATCCCATATTTAAAAGCACATCAATTATACCCGTCCGCGTAGGGTTTACCCCCACATCCTTTATTAAAAGCTTTGAGCCTTCGTTTATCGCCGCAGCCACCATGAAAAAGGCTGCGGAAGATATATCACCGGGCACCACCACATCGCTTCCGGTAAGTTTTTCTACCGGTGCTACCGTAACTTGATTACCTTTAACGGTTACGTTTCCACCAAAGTAAGACAGCATCCTTTCCGTATGGTCCCGGGTTTTGTGTTTTTCTACGACGGTAGTTTCTCCATCGGCGTATAAACCTGCCAGCAATACCGCCGATTTTACCTGGGCGCTGGCCACCGGCATTTCATAACTTATGCCTTTAAGCCGGCCGCCCCGTATTTTAAGCGGTGCAAACTTACCATCCACCGTGCATTCTACCTTCGCTCCCATTAGCCGAAGGGGTAATGCCACCCTTTCCATGGGCCTTTTCTTTAAGGATTCATCCCCTGTAATAATCACTTCAAAATCCTGCCCTGCTAAAATCCCTGAAAGGAGCCTCATGGTGGTCCCCGAATTTCCGGCATCCAAAATAGTTTCCGGTTTTTTCAGCTCTTTTAGCCCTGCACCCTTTATTATCAAAGTCGTTTCATCGACAAATTTTATATCAACGCCCATTTTCCTGAAACAATCTACTGTCCTTTTACAGTCATCGGCGGGCAAAAACCTTTCAATCCTCGTACTTCCTTCGGAAATCGCCCCCAGAATCACGCCTCTGTGGGAAATGGATTTGTCCGGAGGAGGGGTAATGGTCCCTTTTATTACCTTTTCCCCTTCAATCAGCACATCCACCCTGTTCACCCCTTTTTAGATATTCCCGGGCTTTAAAAAGAAAGTTTTTAATCCTTTTATCGTCTTCTTTTTCTAAATAATTTCTTATATATTCGAGTTTGTCAATAAAAATTGAAATTGACTTAATTAATTCGTCCCGGTTGCTGAGCAAAATATCCACCCATATTTCCGGCGATGAACGGGCAATTCTCGTGGTATCCTTTAATCCCCTTCCGGCAAATCTTAGAATTTTACCGTTTTCGTCTATTTCGCTCAAGGTGTTCCCAAGGCAGGTAGCAGCAACCTGTGGAAGATGGCTCACCGCTGCCACAACTTTATCGTGTTCCACTGGAGAAAGAATATATACCATAGCCCCCAGCGCTTCAATAAGGGATATTAATTCTTCCAGGATTTTATCCGGTGTATCGTTATGGGGAGTCAATATCCAGGAACATCCTTTGAATAAATTTTCGTCGCTCCATCCATACCCGCTTTCGTGGGAACCCGCCATGGGATGCCCTCCGATAAAATGAATTTTCTCATTTACTACCTTTTGAGCCGATTCCACTATTTGCCTTTTTGTGCTCCCTGTGTCGGTAATTATACAGCCTTCTTTTAAAAAGGGCTGGATTTTTTCTATTGTCGATACTATCCTGAAAACCGGCGTGCAGACGAATACTGCATCGGCTCTCCTTAACGCTTCAAAGAGCTCTTCATCACCGGTATTTATATTAAAACTGTCCTTAGAGATAACATTATCTTTTAAGGCCTGCTGTAATGTCTCATCATCCTTATCCACACCTATTACATCATAACCCAGTGATTTAAAAGCCTTTGCGATGGACCCCCCTATTAAGCCCAATCCTACTACAGCTATTTCCTTTATGTTCATATTAAAGCGTCCTTCCCATAATAGGAGCAAGGGTTTTTAATTCTTGGCATAAATTCTCAAATTTTTCGGGATTCAGCGATTGAGGTCCATCCGAAAGGGCTTCTTTGGGGTTGGGGTGCACTTCTATCATAAGCCCATCGGCTCCTGCAGCCATTGCCGCCCTGCTCATGGGGGCTACCCAGCGCCAGCTGCCGGTGCCGTGGCTCGGATCAACTATTACGGGTAAATGGCTAATATGCTTTATAATAGGCACAGCGCTTATATCCAGGGTATTTCTCGTCATGGGTTCGTAAGTTCTTATTCCCCTTTCGCATAAAATTACATTAAAGTTACCCTCGTTCATGATGTATTCGGCAGCATTAAGCCATTCTTCAATGGTGGCAGCTATGCCTCTTTTTAAAAGAACGGGTTTCCCTGTTTTGCCCACTTCCTTTAAAAGCTGGAAGTTCTGCATGTTGCGCGCTCCTATTTGAAGTATATCGGCGTACTGGGAAACCAGTTTCACCGCATCTTGGCTCATCACTTCCGTTACCACCGGAAGCCCGGTTATTTCCTTAGCTTTTGCCAGGATTTTTAATCCTTCTTCGCCGATGCCCTGAAAGGAGTAAGGGGATGTCCTGGGCTTATATGCCCCGCCCCTTAAGATTTTTGCCCCGCACCTTTTTACAATTTGAGCCGTTTCTATAAGCTGTTCTTCGCTTTCTACGGCACAGGGCCCTGCTATTATAACAAAGTTGTTGCTTCCTATTTCCACATCTCCTACCTTTACCACCGTGGATTCGGGTTTAAAGCTTCTGCTGGCAAGTTTATACGGCTCCATTATAGGTACGGTTTTTTCAACTCCCTCCAAAAGTTCTATCGGTTTATCCTGCAGCTTTCTCCTGTCACCTATTACGCCTATAACCGTGACATCCATTCCTTTTGATACATGAACCCCAAGTCCGGCATTTTCAACCACCTCGCAAACCTTTTTTATCTGTTCTTCGGTAGCATTTTTCTGCATTACTATAATCATCCCTTTACCTCCTTTTGATCTCCCCCCGAAGGGGGATAATATTCTTTACCTTTCGGGTATGAACCGAGCAGTTTATAAAAAGTAGAGTTTTCCTTTACCTTTTCGAGAACTTTCTTTAATATTTTGTCCTCCCTGTGCCCTTCTACTTCAAGAAAAAAGATATATTCTCCAAGAATCCTCTTTGAAGGCCTTGACTCTATTTTTGTAAGATTAATATTTTCTTCTGCGAAAAATCCGAGGACTCTGTAAAGCCTCCCCGGTTTATTTTCCGTGGAAAACACCAAGGAAGTTTTATCGCTTCCCGTGGGCGATTCATCCTCCTTCGAAAGAACAATAAACCTTGTATAGTTTTCCGCGCAATCCTGAATATCCTCAGCCAGCATCAAGAGATTGTAAATTTCAGATAACCTCCTGCTGCCTATGGCTGCGCAGGGAATTTGGGATTGAAGCACTTTTTTAGCCGCCCGGGACGTGCTCCCGCTCTCTTTGATCACTGCACCCGGCATTCTACTATATAAAAATTCCCTGCACTGGTAAAGGGCTTGAGGATGAGAGTAAACTATTTTTATATTTTCAAGAGGATACATTTTCTTAGCAAAAAGGCAGTGCTTTACGGGCAGTACTATTTCTCCCTTTATTTTTATATCTTTTTTTTCCTTTATCAGCAAATCAATCGTAATATTTACCGAACCTTCGATAGAATTCTCTAAAGGAACGATGGCTTCATCTATATTAATCCCTATATCGGTTATCAGAGATTGTATATTGGGATATTCAATTTTTTTATATTCCTCCGCGTTTTCAATGTATATATTTGCCGCTTCTTCCGAAAAACTGCCTGCTGGTCCAAGGTATCCAACTTTTATCATTATATCCCCTTCTTTCGAAAAAAGTGTAAAAAAAAAACCCGCCCACAAAAGGGGCGAGTTTTTCCCGCGGTACCACCCTAATTGGCCTTAAAAGGCCCGCTCGTTTTTCGGGTACGAAGCAGAAAGCTTTTATACCCGCCTCATTTTAACGGCTGAGGTACCGTTGAAGCCTACTTAATTTCAGCCCACAGCTCCGGAGGGAACTTCGGAGGACTCCTTCATGCCGGCTCTCACCCGCCCGGCTCGCTGTAAATCGAGAGTCAACTTACTTTCCTCCATCACAGCTTTTTTCTTTTTATTTTATTGGGAAATATTATATAAAGATTTTCTATATTTGTCAATAAAAATTATTAAATTTTTTGAGTAAATTTTTACTTGCTAAAATATTACCAGGCTGATATACTTGAAGCCAGTTTCAAAAGATATTGTTTTACATAAGGAGCATTAGCTTCATCTGTTAATAGTATAAGATAGTCTCCTTCATATACAATCGTACTGCCTTTTGGTATTATCTCTTTATCTCCCCTCCTTATCGCCACAAGCAGACAATTCGGAGGCCATTTTATTTCTCTTACCATTTTTCTTTCAAGTTCCGAACCCGTAGAAACACAAATTTCTATCAATGTTTTTTCATTATTTTCAAAATGTGACATGTCTTTTTTATTTACTATTAATCTTTCCAGTAGCTGCTCATATATGGGTTTACTACCCAGTAATTCAGCTGTCACATACGATGTAATCGAAACAATAATCAACGCTAAAAGATGTGAAAATGAGCCTGTCATCTCAGTAATCAGAATACTCCCTGTTATAGGTGCTCTTACAATTGCGGTAAAATATCCGGCCATTCCCAAAATAACGAAATTTTTCAGATATATTTCATTCAATCCAAAATATAAAATTAATATTTTTGCATAAATTGCTCCTGCAATCGACCCTATAGCCAGTAATGGCAAAAATATACCTCCGGGAGCTCCGGACCCGTAACTTATCATCGTAAAAAGGAATTTGCTGATCAGTAAAAGCACTAAAAAATTCAATGAAATATTATCCTCGATAATCGATTCAATAAGAAGATGCCCTCCTCCAAGGACCTGAGGTATAATAAATAACAATAGGGCTGAACAGGTTATCGGAATTAATAATTTAATAAAGGGAGGTAATTTTTTTAAATTTGAATAAGAATTTAAAGATTTTATAAGAGAAATATTAAACAAAAACCCAAAAAATCCTAAAATTATACCAAATATAATTAGTAAAAAGTAATAATTTAATTGCAATGGAGTTATATCATTGAAATGAAAAACGGGTTTTAAACCAAAAAATTTTTTTGAGATAAAATCTGCAGCAATAGCCGAAGCCATTGAAGACAAAAGGACTACAGGGGAGAAATTTTTATGAATTTCTTCAAGGGAAAATATAACACCAGCAAGAGGGGCATTAAAAGCCGCTGCAAGTCCTGCACTGGCTCCTGCAGTAATTAAATACTTTTCTTCTATTTTATTGCTTTTATTTTTGTATATTGAGCTTATCCCCTGCCCTATCGATGCACCCAGATGTATTGAAGGGCCTTCTCTTCCCAGAGAAAGTCCTGCAAATATACTTATCACACCACCTATAAATTTCAAAAAAATTATCTTTAACCAATTTTGATCAATCTGCCTTAATATTAAACCTCTGACTTGAGGAATTCCACTACCGCTTATCAAAGGCTCAATTTTCAGAAAAAGGCTGATCAGAATGGCTATGAAAATCATTAAGAATATTCCTGAAAAAATATTGCTTTTAAGAAGATTAAAATAAAATTTTCCCCTCATTTTATCTGCCATTTCTATTGCAACTCTATACAAAATCACCAATAAACCTGAAAGTATGCCTGTAAGAATGCTCATAAAAAGTATTTTAAGTTTAAATATATTTTTATTTACCATAGTATGATATATCGGACTGTTGTGATAATGCATTTTGGCCTCCTATTACTAAAAATCTTTTCTGATAGGCTTTTCGTTATTTAATTTGCTAAAATAATCTTTAATAATAAAATAACTCTTCTTGAACCTTTCTTTAAAGCTTGGCTCTTCCCACTTTTCCCATCTATAAGGATTATCCACAGTAAGCATATCTAACACATTTTTTTCTACTTCAACAAAAACCACTGATATCATTATTCCGTCAGTTTCCACAGTAGATAATTGATCTCTAAATAATGTGGGAAATTGTCTTTTCTCATCCAATACTCTACAACTTGAAGGATCTGTAACGTTTATCCTTCCCCAGGGAATACGGATATGTATTGTATTATTATCTATATACCAGTGATTATAAGAGTTTTCATTAAAATCGCCATAATTCAATTTACTTCCATCCTGGAATACAGCTTCTATTTTCCGCCCATCTTTTGTTATTCTTTCTTTGTTTATAAGTATCCTTATTTCCTCGAACAAACCATTAAAAGACGTTTCAGAGGAATATTTTCCTTTTGAAATATTATACCCGGGATTTACCAAAATCTTCGAATCCTGCATTCCATTCAATTCTAATAAAAATTCCATTCCAAATGGCGACTTTATTTTCAATTCTGGAGAAAAATAAAATTCTCCTCTATCCCTGTAATAAGTATCCAATCCTATAAAAATTTTCTCTCTGCCAAACTCCGGCAACCTGCTTAAATTAATATCCAAATACAAAAATGAAGAATCATTGCTTAATTCAATTTGTTTTATTATTCCATTCCCTTTTTGTATATACTTTTTTGTTTGTTCTCTTAGCGATTCTATAGCGTAAATTCCATAATTCTGTTCAGGATCTAAAACATTATGCCAAAGAATATGCCGCTCATATGGAATCATGAAAGGTTCTGTGATCCATGTTTTCTTTGCCCATTCATCCATCCATTCAAAAATTATTCCCCCTGCATATCCCTCTCTTTTAATTGCTTTCATCATCCTGACAATTCCACGACCCTGTTCCTCTTCTGTCAATCCCCCATGATTATAGCCATCCGGATTTGCATGTGCATTCCCCATTCCTGTGGCCAATCCAAATTCCGCTACTAAAGCCGGATATTTTTTATGGGTGTTAATAAACTCTTTTAAATAACCACCATACATTAAACGTCCTTCTTCATCATAGTAATTTTTATATTTCTCTTCATTATTCATAAAATCAGGATAATTAGGATATATATGGTAAGCACCAAAAAAACCTGCCTGCATTTTTCCTCCTGTCAAAATATTATTTATATCAATAGAAACTTTATCATTGTATTCCAGGGATTTTAATTCTGATTGATTCCATTCTGAATCATGTTCTGTTACATCAAGGGTGGGCCAACTTACTATACCAACAGGATGCTGGGTGCCGTAAATTGTTTCTTCATATTTAAGAAGATAGTCGCAATTCATCGCAAGCCAACCTTCTGTCGGACTTGCCTTTTCAGATGTATACAGATATTCCCCTTTATAATAAAATCCCTTATTTTTTTCATTAGTCTCTATTACTTCATCAGGCTCTAATTCCCTCCCTACCAAATATCCAATTAAATAGTTTGAAACATCGCTATTGTAATTACCAAAAGCTCTTCCCTTTCTCTCCGGAATATTGGCTCTCCCATGAATTGCATCTACTGTCAACTTTATTTCATCAAAATAATGCTCAATATATTTCGGTTCTAAATAATTATTTCCTTCAGGGTTTTCATCAGGCCAAATTTCCTGAAAAAGCAAAAGAGGATTATTTGGGTGTTTTAAATTATAATTTAGAAGTGCTCTGTAAAATTCGGGAGGCATTAAAGTATATACCCTGACAGAATTAGTATTCATATTTCCAATTTTCTCAAACCAATCAATATAAACCTTTTCATCCCTTGGAAACTCTGTAAACCACTTTCCCGGCAGAGCAGCACTGATATTTACTCCTTTAATAAATATTTCCTGCCAATTACCATTTTTGTAAATCATAAAAGCTTTGTTTGAGGTTTTAAATAAGAATATTTTTCTATTTTTGTTAGGTATAATGTTGTAATTTCGAAATTTATACTTTAATTCTCCTGAAATATCATTAATAATTCCATTATACCCCATTTCCTTAATTTTTTCGAACCTTTCAAAAATATTCCCCTGATGCCATATATTTAGAGGACTTAAAGAAAAACTTCCTTGATAAATAAAAGATAAAAGAATCATAGATAATGTAAGAAATATCATTAAAACAATTATCCCATAAAAGAATAATTTTACAATTTTTCTTCTCATATAATCACCCTTTTAAAATTTTCAGGCATTTTCTTTATACACATACCTTTTTATGCTACCCCAACTGCGTCTCTTCCTTTTATAATTCATCAATCCATCTATTCTATAAAGTGCAGTAAGTTGCCTATATCCAAAGTTTTCTAATATGCCATAAAAACTAAGTTTTAAAAGCTGTCCAAATCCCGGGTATTTATTAAAAGTGTATTCTTCAAGTAATATAGCCCCAAGGGATAATAATACCCCATAAAGTATAGATGCCGCTAAAAACAAAATAAAATATTTCTTATTTAACAGCCCAATAAAATATGCAATAGGTATCAAAATATAACCCATAATTTCGATTATTGGTCCCAACATTTCAAAAAAGAAAAAATACGGGAAGGCTATTAACCCTATCTGTTTATATCTGGGATTCATCATCATATGTTTGTACCTGAAAAGGCTATCCATTAAACCTATTTGCCACCTTCTTCTCTGGGATCTTAAATCCTTTAATGTTTCCGGCGCCTGGGTCCAACATACTGGATCGGGTATAAATTTAATCCTGTAATTCTTTTTATTCCTCAGAAAATGTTCATGAAGTTTAACCACCAGTTCCATATCCTCACCTATAGTATCTCTTGCATATCCTCCCACTTCAATTACTGCTTCTTTTTTAAAAGCGCCGAATGCCCCTGATACTATAAGCAGAGAATTAATGGCATCCCATGCTATCCTTCCAGTTAAAAAAGCTCTAAGATATTCTACAATTTGAAACATTGCAATTTTACTTTTAGGAAGCCCTAATTCTATCAACCTTCCATTTTTTATGGTCGAGCCATTTGCAATTCTTACAATTCCTCCTACTGCAACTGTATTTTTATTTTCTATAAATGGCATTACAACCCTTACTAAGGAATCGCTCTCAAGTATAGAATCTGCGTCTATAGAAGTAATTATCGGGTAATTTGATACATTTATCCCTGCATTTAATGCATCTGCCTTTCCTCCGTTTTCTTTATCAACTAAAATCAAATTAGGGATATCTATATTTCTATAAATTGCATTCACTTTTTTGGTTGAAAGTCTATACCTAACAGGTTGGTTAATCTTCTTTAAGCCGAACTCATTAATCACCTTATTCAGCGTACTATCCTTTGAACCGTCATTTATTACTATTACTTCAAATTTGGGGTAGTTAAGAGAAATAAGTGATTTAATATTTTCAACAATGGTTTTTTCTTCATTATATGCTGGAACCAGGATTGATATAGGTAGCATATTTTCAGAACTGATATATTTTTTATAGTCAGAATATCTTATTTTCCTAACATAATCACCTAAATTAATGGCTGCAATTATAAGCTGTATAAAATATATTAAATTGATAATAATAACATAATAAATAATTATATGGTTAAAATTGATTACTACCTTTTTTAAAAATTCTGCCTCCATATATTATCACCCGTCTTTTCTTCTAAATATTTCTTTATTATCTCGCTTAATTTAGGTGTTCTGGAATTATACTTATCATATTCAATTACTTTATCCCATCCATAATTTGTTTCCAGCACTGAAATAATTATATCTTTCGCAAACCTATCTTCCCCTTCAAAAATATTATATATTAACTCTATACCCCCATCTATTGAGACAAGTGAATTTGCTGCATTGTACCTTACATACCATTCTTTATCAGATAAAGCCTTTGTAAGAGGAACAATTGCTCTTTTATCCTGAATTTGCCCCAAAACCTTTGCAGCTATCGCTCTAACTTCCCAGGACTCATCATTTAAAAGTTCAATAATTTTATCTATATATCTGCTATCACCCATATTCCCTAATGCTTTCGCTGCTGAAATCCTTTTCTCTTTATTTTCCGAATCTAAAAACTGTGCAATTTCATCAGCAAGTGTTATATCCTTGTAATTACCCGCAGATTTTATAAAAATTGATGATATAAAATCATTATCAATATACATGAGTTTTCTGTAAATATATATTTTATCGCCCTCAAAACTATCAGCAATTTCTATTAAGCTCCTTTCACTAAGAGGAACCGTTTGGGAAAATCTATTAAAAGCCTCAATAAAAGCTTCTTCATCACCTATTTTTGCTAATGCCATTAATGTATTGTACTTTACATCCACTATCTGAATATTTGTTAACTCTAATAAGTAATTAATGGCTTTTTTACTTCTCATTTCTCCTAATTTCTTGCAAGTTAAAGCTATTTTCTGCATATCTTTGCTTTTTAATTTTTCTATTTCGTAATCTACCAATCCTATATCTTCTACAATTTTGGTAAGTTTTTTAATGATATTCCCTTTTAAATTTTCAAAGTAAAATATAAACCTTTCTTCAACTAACTCCTTTTTATACTTATTTTTCATAAAACCCTTAATAACATTAAGCTGGATTTCGGTGATGTCATTTTCATCGAGCTGAGAAATAATATTATCAAGATATTCTGAAATCTCTTGATAAAACAACTGCTTTTTTCTTTTTTTATAATTCTCATAAAGCCTTTCTATAATTAAGTATAAATATAATAATATTATGATTATTGAAAATATAATTATTGAATATACCACAATTAATTCCATTCTAAATCACCACTAATTCAATAATTTTTTAATACGGCTGTCCAGCTCAACCGGTGAAAAAGGCTTCACAACATAATCATCGGCCCCTAAGTCAAGAGTTCTTTTTATATAATCTTCATTTTTTTGTGAAGATAATACAATTACAGGTAATTTACTATATTTTTCTTTAATCCTTTTTATTAATTCATCTCCATTCATTAGTTTAAGATAATAATCAGTGACGACTAAATCAATATTATTATTTTCTATAATATCGAGGGCTTCAGTACCATCACTTGCAGTAAATACATTAAAACCTTTGCTTTTATACCGGGACTTTAAAATAGAAAGAATAATCTTATCATCATCTACAAATAGTATATTTTTTTGATTTTCAGGCCTGAAAGATTCCAAAGGTATAACTACCTTCCCTCTCCCTTCCATTTTAGCCGTGGCTACTGCTTCCCTAGCTTTTAAAACTACATCGCTATATTCTTTATAATCTCTGGTAATTGGCAAGGCACCTGCCGAATAACTGATTTTTAACCCTATCTCATCGCCATATTTAACTGTAAATTCAAGAATATCCTCAGCTAATTTTTTAACCCACAATATGTCCCTATCATAAAATAAAAATGCAAATTCATCACCCGCAACCCTGTAGGCAATATCTTTTCTAGTTATATTTTTTTTAAACTCTGAAATCACTTTATTTATAATTTTATTACCAAGCAATATGCCCATTTTTTTGTTGATTTCTGCCATAAAATCGAAGTCAATTAAAAGAAAAACAGCTTGTTTCCCCTCAACTTTTATTTTATCAATAAGGGAAACGGCTAAGGTTTCTCCATGTTTTCTGGTATAGAGCCCTGTATTAATATCATAAATATTATCTTTGTTGCATTTTGTAATGACATTTATTAAATTTAATACCTTTAGGTATATTTCCTTTATATCAAAATTATTATCGAAATAATCAATTGCTCCTAACTTCAAACATTCAATCTTAGTTTTATAATCCTCTTTAGATATAACCAGTACAGGAATTTGGTCTAACAGCTTTTCATCCCTTATACTTTTTAAAATAGTAATTAAATTTAAATTATTATCATTTTGAATTATAATCACGTTGGGATTATAAAATAAAATTGTTTCTATTGTATTCTCCTTCGTAAATATAACTTCAATATTGTCTCTATTAAGCATATTAACAAGTTCTGTTAAGTTTTTATATTCTTCAGATAACAATAATAATACTTTATTTTTTTCTAATAAATTTTGTTCTAACATTTCCTTCAACTTTATCAATTTTTCTAAGTATTGCTCCATCTTTTGATCGTTTCTTTCGTCATTCAAAACATCTTCTATGCCTCCAATTTCAATAAAAACCTCTTTTATATCGTTATCTTTAGAAATTTTATAAAGGTTTTTCAGCACACTCCTTAAAATTTTAAAATATGTATCATCTTTTTTCTCAATCTCAAGAAGTGCATTTATTGTATTTAATATTTCTTGAAAAACTGCATCTTTATTCCCCATATATTTCACCCTCCTCCCTAACTGCAAACAATTTTTTCTCCAAAAAATATTTATATTTTATTTTCTATAATTATCACATATTCTCCTTTTAATATATTAAATTTTCCTTTGAAGGATCGCGTCAAGTATTTTTAGGTTTTTTTAAAACTCACCATCTCACCACAAGATGAGGAATTAAAAATTTTTTATATGCATTGATATCGTTTTTAAAGTAATTGCCAAATATTTCCATTATATGGTTGCAATTATCCTCCCTTTTTCATCTATCAACCTTTTTAGTTATATATAGTTATAGTGTTATTTGCTGTAATAATGACTTTATTACCATACTTGTAAATGTCTTCTTGTTTAGCAAAATTGCATATTTTTCATTTATATTTTTTATTCTTTGTTTTGCCTTGCATAAAGTAGTCTTTGGTAATTCTACAGGCTTTAAATCCTCAAATCGCTGCTTTATTATCATTTCTTTAACCGATATGCCACTTGCTTTCACCGCCCTTAATTGTGCCATCTTATGAGCCCCTATTTTACTCAACGATAATGGTCCTTAAAGACCTCACCTTCCTGTTGAGTTTTTTTAAACTCATCCTGTGGGAGGATGGTGAGGTCTTTTTTCTACATTTTTTCTGCTTTTTCCTCCTTTTTGACCTAAAAATATTTTACACTATAAAAAAAGCTCTCCTTTCAGAGAGCAAAGTATAGCTATTTTAAATTATTTTCCTGGTATAAGCATAATAGCAATAGAGGTATTATATCCTTTCATTTCATTGTTTTTCGCCACATCCAGTTGATAGGTATATCCGCTTTTGCTTCCAAAAGAGGTTAAGCTTTCTTCGGTTAAGGTTTCATTGGTTACTTTTGCTCCTTCCAGAACCTTCTTGTAAAATTCCATTACGACTTTAACATCTTCCTTTGAATAAGCAGTAATAGTATACCCTCCGTCCAGTTCTATGGCAGTAAGTATAAAACTATCTTTATATAAGGGAAAAATCTCCGACGGATATTTTGCTGGAAGTTCTGCACTTTTACCTTCCGTACCCGTTTTCATTGTCATTTCTGAATTCTGCGTTTGAGCGGCAGGTTGCTCTTTTTCACCTTCTTCATTTTTCTGAGCTTGGTTTGTGTTCTCTGCTGGTTTTTGCCCGGTTTTTTCACCACCACACGCCGCTATTAACAACAATGCTAAAATAACCACCATAATAAAAATCTTCTTTCTCACAATGATAACCTCCTTTTATTTTATAAAACAAAATTATTTCTCGCCGTAATATTTTGTATATACGCCGTTTACCCTTATTTTGAGTGTTGCAGAACCTTTTGCAGGCCTATTCCCTGGAATCATAGCATTTTTTATAGCATTAATAACATTCAAAGATGATAATTCTTCTTTATTTCCTTGATTCCCTAAATTGAGTAAATTCCCCATATTATTTTCCTTTAAAAAGTTCATTGCATCTTTCATTTCTTGAGAGTCAGGCAGTTTTATATTATCCAATTGCTCTGCCATTTTATTATAATCTACAGTAAAAGCTCCCTGAACAGGACACTTATGTTTAAAAACATCTACCACCATTGATATATTTATTCCTTTTGCGTTCCAATCATTTAAATCGGGAGTTACTGCAATAACTTGACTTATACCATCAAGAGGAAGCGGTTCGGATAGATTTATGGTTCCAATCGGTTCAGGAAAAGAAAAAACCGTATTTCCTCTAAACGCAACACCCTCCAGTAATGCTGGAACGGTTATTAATATTCCCTGAGGAGGAATATTTTCTTTTATTCCGTATTTTTCATAAGCATCTCTTAATTCTTCTGTATTATCGGAAGGTTTTTTTAATATCCTGACCAAAGAATTATATATATCCGGGTTATTAATTGATGCAGAAGCATTTCCCGATGTTTCAACCATCTTTTTCCCATCTACAAATCCCTCACCGCTGAAATCATAGGAAGAATTTTTTACAACATAATAGCAATGGTCTTTAATTTCAAGATTTTCGGTCATATTGCCCTTTGATTTCCATTCAAAGCCCTGCACGCTGTAATTGTACTCAAATGTTAAATTTAGCTGCATTTCTTTATAGCATTTTCCGGTTTCTACCCTGAATTTATCTGCTTCTTTTAATTCATCCTTTAAATTTGCATTAGAATAAATCAATATAAGGGCCTGAATATCTTCGTTTTTATCAGTCTTTGCTTTGCAATACTGCTTAACGGTTTCAGAAGACCAGTCTTCAACAACCCAATTCCCATTAATCCTTAAAATAGCCTGTCTTTTTAAATATTTATCATCGGCTATGGATTTCTCAAAAGTTATGGTAACATGTTGAAGGGTCGGATCCTTTTGGTCAAAAATATATAAATAATACATTAATGCACCGGGATTTAGAGAAACATTTACTTCATCCTCCTCATCGACCTTCATTATCTTCTTTTTAAAACATTTTCCGCTGGGACCTCCCGTAATTCTGCCATAATCGTAATATTTATCAACGGGCGGCCAGTTCCAATTGTAAAGGGCAAAGGTGGCATAAGTTTCTTTAAGCTTTGGTATGTTTTTATCTAAAAACGGCCTTATCGATTGTGAACCGCTTTGTCCAGCAGTCTTAATTATTTCACGGATAAAATTTACCCCTGCATAATCCGTAAGGTAATAGAAAAACATATAGCTGTCGTATTCAAAAAGCTTCCCGATACCAATTCTTTCTTGATCAAGAGTCCTGAAAAATCCCGGGTGCCTGCTATGCTCAACATTATAATCAGGATAAACATAGTTTTCAGACCAAACAGCAGTTGCTTCACAAAGCCATTTTTCTTCCACCGTGCTGTAGCCAATTTTCATCTCATCCTGGAAGGTATGAAAAAGTTCATGGGCTGTTGTCGATTTAATATATTTTTCTAATCCTGCAATCATGGTATTGAGTCTTATTCTATACTTCCCATCGGAATAAAACTCCAGCCCTAATTTTGTTTTTGGCAATTCAACCAATTCAATAATATAAGGCTTTGAAGGTTTTATTTTCATTAAATTTTTAAATTTATCCCATGAATAGATAACTGCTTCCTTTACATATAGAGCCATAGCTTTAATAGATTCTTTTTTTTCTTTAGACCAGTTTTTTTCTTCATAATACATAATTTCAAATTTTTGTCCGTCATGGGTAAATTCATCCACATGAACTTGAAAATCTTCATCGGCTGCCAGTACTTCTTTTAAAATCTTAAAACCCGAAGATGATTTTTTAATTTTTATATTGCCTGGATAAAAAAAACTATTTGGATCATTTAAAGGAAGAAGGTAAGGCAAAACCAGATTGCGGGTTTCTTCGGATAAGATTCCCCAGTTATCAACCAAATATTTTATAGCGTATTCAGAGGTATCCGCAGCTCGGTCGGTTTTATATTCCGCGGGAAGTTTTTCCGGGTCATAATCGGCAAAAACCTCCAGTAAAGCAGCTCTCTCTTTTGTTATCTTACCCTCATTTAGAGCTTTCTCTATAAGTTCAGTCGAATTCGGAGGCAATTCCTCATAATCATCGGGTACTGAAAATAAATCCGCCAGTTCCTTATCAATCCCCTTCAATTTTCCCGATGTTGCATTTTGAGAACCGTATATAGGTTTAGGTTGGGGTATACTCATATCCGATAAAATAGTGTTAATTTCTTTTTTAACATTTTGTTTATTTCCCAAAGAGCATCCAGGAATAAATAAAGAAGCAAAAATAAATATAACAATAAGAATAAACGTAAATAATTTTTTATAAAACAAATTCAATACCTAAACCTCCTAACCTTTTATTTTGTTGAAATTGTTACCGTTTGCGTTGCCTGGTCCCATCCGACGTTGCAATTGAGATTTTCGCCTACAAACCTTACAGGCACGTAAGTCCGAGCTCCTATAATAACAGGCGGTACATCATTTGTGACAGTTAATCCATTTACCAGCATTTCTTTTTTATCTATCCACATTTCAATTGTTGTATTTTGCTTTATAATGGTAATTTTTCTATCCGCATCATTCCATTTTATACTGCCCCCTATGGCTTCTACTACAGCTCTTATAGGCAGTATCGTCCTTCCTCCCATTATAAGCGGCACTGTTCCCCTTCCCGGATCTATTTCCATACTGTTGCCGTTTACCGTCATAAAAGCATTGCCTATGCTAAGGTAGATAATTACATTTTTTTCTTCAGTCTCGGTATTGTCTTGATTATTATTGGTGCTATTCAAATCTTGCCCGCTAACTCCGGACTGCTCCGTTCCCTCATTTATCGAAGGAGGAAGTTCCAGTTGGAACATTGGGAGCCTTATTTCACCAAAAGGAGGTGAAAAAAGTCCTGATCCGCTTACATTAGCCCGCTGCCAATTGGTAAATAAAAGCTCAATCTTTTGATAATAACCGTCCAAAAAGACTACCTTCACCGGCAGATTGTTTTTTGGGTCTATAAAAAGCTGTAATTTAACGTAAACATTCATTACTGGATCGATTTTTTTACTCTTTTCCCAAACTTGACATGATATACCGTTAACCTGTTCCGTTCCTTTTAAAGCAAAGGGTATATTTTTTAATTCGGGAATATAATCATCTAAGTCATACCGAACATTTTCTTTAACAGGAAACTCCTTATATTCAATAACTTTTGTTTTACTATTTTTATCCCACAATAAGACGGGATCATTTACCCCCATCTCAACCTTTTGCTGCTCATTTAATGAATAAAATTTTATACCTTTACTATAAGATGGAGTAGAGCTTGAGGCAGAAGGATAGTATTTAACAGTTATATTAGAAGTAAAGTTTTTAGGTGAAAGAATTCCTTGATTTTGCGATGATTTTTGCCCTTCCAAGTTCAAAACCACTGCACTTAAGGTTTTAAGGTAGTAATTTGCAGGAGCCGAACCTATTAAGGGAATATTTTTTTCTATTATATTGCTTAAAAAATTGCTTCTTCTTTCCTCTTCACACGTTTTAGCTTCATCAAAATACTCTAACTTTTTGCCTTCTACAAAAAAACTTACCGTTTCAAAGACATGGTAGTTGACAGAACGCCCTCCCATAAGAGAACTTCGGAATTTATCAAGAGGTGAAGTAATCTGGTTTAACAGGGTGTTAAGTTCTATCTGCCACGGACCCGTAGCAGCCACTGAATGTTTTTTTTCGGAATTATATGTGGGATTTAAGCGCCATTCCTTCGACTTAAGCGTATTTTCCGGGTAAGTACTGTGGGGATAAATAGCGGTCACTTTAAAATCTATTTCTCCGCTAAAAGGTGAAGCCGTACTGCTATTGCCAATTATTACAACACTATTGGCAGAGCTCAAAAGGTAGGGCTCTTGACTGTAGTTTCCATCTACAGAAACAGTTATACCTTCTGCTTCTATTTTGTCACTGTAAACGTTAAATCCTTCCTTTTCTAAAACTGCATAAACCTTGTCAAAAGGCCTTATGTCCACATTATTCAACTGAAAAACGCCGTTTGAGCTTTGTACCGTGAACTTAACATTATATTCAACAGGAAGAAAAATATTTTCTTCAGGGTGCAAAGGAATATTATTAGAGCGTTCTATATACAAAATAACAGGACCATTATAGGTTAATGCATTTTGATCCGAACTATTGACATACCCTTTCACAGCATTTGCAAGGTAATCGGCAGTTTCCACAACTAAGCAGTTAAATGGGAAACTTGCTTCCCGGGGAAAAGACCAAGTATTTGTGGTCCCTGGAAGTTTTACCCTTACCAGATCTCCTTTTTTCAAATCATAGGATGCGGTAAAGTATCCTGCTTTATCTGTTAATGCACTTAATAACTTTTCAATGCCTGCAGCATTTGTAATCTTTAATTGGATTTCTTTGTTAGAGTAGGGGTTACCGGTTGCTTTTTCTACAATACGCCCCTTTATTAGGTCGCTATAAGCACATGCCTCGGCAATGTCAATATTATAATTTCCTAAACGTTCCTTAATATAATTGAAAATGGGGTATTTATACTCATAAATCGTCTTGCTTTTATCAAAAGATTTTACTTTTACTTTGCCGCTTATTTTGACAAATCCGTCTCCTTTAATGCTCAAGTAATTACCGGTGCTGCCCTGCACATTTGTTTTTGCTTCCAAGAAAACACCAATTTTATTATCTATAACAATTTTACCCTTACCCAATATATCAAAGGCAACCTCTGCAAGAATGCTTGTTTCTCCTTTTACATCTGCAGTCAAGGATAAATTTTCAGGGGTAAAAGAAAAATTAACCTCTTTAATTGTATCAAAGCTTGTCGGCATATAATAAGAAGTACCACCTTGAAGGCCCGCTCTGATAGAAGAACTCTGTTTTACAGAGTATTCCATGGTGATTCTGCCATCAACACCCAAAACTAAAAAAAATCCTACAGTTATCCTGCATCCTTCTGCAGGAATAGTAAAGTCATAAAGAGGGATTTTAATGTCCTTTTTTAGTTGAGCAAGTAACTCTGCCTGAACCTCAGTTTTTTGAGAAGCAAAAAAGACAAACTTATAACCGTTGTCTTTAGTGTATTTTACTTCAACAGCAGGAGAATCCACATTTAAACTGCCCTTTAATGCCACTTCAATTCGTTTACCCTCCTGGTCGTACCCCGGCAGGGTCTGTCTTTCGTCAAAATAAAAGTTAAACCCTGCCCTTTCCGTAGTGCCGGATTTCATTTTGTAAGAGGTTACATTAATACCCGATGTAAGCCCGGTAATATTTGCCTCATTGAGAAATACAGTTTGTTCGGGAATAGATATTTCTTCCACTATTTTTTCATCATCGGCCTGGAGAATGTATAAAACCCCTTTCTCTCCCTTAACAAATTCTAAAGCTGTTAAAGAAGAAGGGTCTACGTAAATTTTACCCGGCTCAACAGAAGGCAAAAAAGACGAATTTATCCTGCCGCCATCCGCATGTTCTTTTATGGCTTTAACCTGACTTTCAGTGAGCCAGTTAACTTTAGGTTTTAACTTCAAAGTTACGTTTTTCAAAGATGCAGGTAAAATGCCCTTTGCTCTTGCCTCGACAGAAATTTGAGGAAGGCTTTTCTGGCCAATATTCTCTAAAGTTAAAGAATCAACAGGATTTAAAATCAATGGTTGATTTAATGTTATAGCATTAGCCGGAAAACACGGTATTACCCATGTGATAAAAAAAACGAGAAAAAGCAAAAAAGCAAACATCTTTTTAATCATGGAATAATTACCCATTAACTTTCCCTCTTTCTTTCAGAACAATTTTTATAACCTGTTAAAAAATTATAGGATAGAATTTGATAAAAAAAATCACCCCTTAAGGGTGATTTATTATAAAAACATTCAATATTTTTCTTTTTTTTTAATAAATAGTATGATAAAATCAATTCTATAAATCACCCTTGAGGGGGGAAAAGATATAAAGTACTCATATTCCGGCCTGGGATTAATGTTCGGGTGGCTCTGGCTTTTATTTATCAACGGACCTTTACTTTTTAAATTAGCTGAATTTTTAAACATGTCTCCAGAAAGGATTTATACCATTTTTTTCTTAACCCATTCCATAACTTACTTAGCATTATCGTTATTATCAGAAAGATTTCTTACCGAGAAAAAAAGGAAAATTATGATTATTTCGGCAGCTTTATTTGCCTTTCTTGGTACATTATTTGTCGGAAGTAAAATCCTTCTTCAGGTAAAATTTTTAGTTCCAATTACCACTTCCGCTGCCGGCATTGGAGCATCAATTTTAATAGGGTTTTGGATTGAAGCGTACAGCAAAAATACCATGCAAAACATCGGCCTCTTTTATATTTTTTCCGTTACCACAGGCTCTTTAGTTTTCGCTATTATTCAGTTTATAAATTTTCCCTGGGCTGTTATTTTCACTTCATTGTTACCTTTAATTTCTGCAGCTTTATTATTATTTGATAAAGTTATTTATGAAAGTTATAACTCTGAAGAAATAAGCGAAAATTTCTCAGTTCCCTTCAGGCTAATATTAATAATAGTGGTGTTTTATCTGGCAAGCGGTTTAATGCAGTGGATCATTTTTGTCGAAGGATATTTCCCCTCTTTAAATCTCTACTGGCTTTCTACAATAGTATACGGTTTTGGTTCGTGTTTGGCAGGATTTTTACTTTTCCGAATCCCCAATTTCAATTTGAATTATTTATATAAACCCGTTTTGCCCTTACTGGGTGCCTCGTTTACGCTGTTACCCTTTTCCGGTGGAAGGCTTACAACGCTAATTTTCGGGGTTTTTCACAATACCGCCTTTGCCCTTTTTGATATTTATACCATGTGCATTTTATGCCTTCTGGCAAATCGGGTGTCAAAACCCATAAAGCTAATAGCCCGGGGATACTTTTTCATCACCTCATCTATTTTCCTGGGAGAAATTCTTACCAGCAGGCTTTTTTCAATGATACCCCTCATCGAGCGTAAAGCAGACACGGTAGCTATAGGAGCAGCACTTTTGATGTTTATATCATCGGGATTTATTAAGGAAGTTCCTGTAGAAAGAAAAGAAAAAGAAAAAACTATTATTTCAAATTTTAATGCAAACTCAGACCAACCGCTTTTAATCCTCGAAAGCTTTGCAAAAAGGTATAAACTGACTTTGAGGGAAAAGGAAATATTCACTCTTCTTTTAGCCGGCAGGAATAATCCCTTCATAAGAGATTATCTGAATATAACCAATAACACTTTAAAAACCCATTTAAAAAACATATACATTAAGCTTGATGT
This sequence comes from Thermovenabulum sp., assembly GCF_049723235.1. Classification (NCBI taxonomy): domain Bacteria; kingdom Bacillati; phylum Bacillota; class Clostridia; order Thermosediminibacterales; family Thermosediminibacteraceae; genus Thermovenabulum; species Thermovenabulum sp. Next base: position 58,485 of record NZ_JBNARB010000012.1, read on the forward strand.
AAAAAACAGGCAGGAGGCGATAAGCCTTTTTAATAAATTCTTTGAATAAATTCTTTGAAGAAAAAAAGCACACCGCTTTGTAGTACTTTGCGGTGCGCTTTTTTATTATTTCATAAGACTCGGTAAAAAAGTGGCAAGTTGGGGAAAAGCTATGACTATTATACTTGCTACGATTAAAGTGATCCAAAAAGGTACAACACCTTTAAAAACTTTCATAGGCGGTACTTTTGTAATTGATGCCGTAACTAAGCTCACAACCCCTACCGGCGGTGTTAAAAGTCCTATATTTAACATTAAAACAGTAAGAACGCCAAACCATATGCCGTTAAACCCCAGTGATCTAATTATCGGATAAACAACCGGTGTCATTATAGCAAGTATTGCCATGCCATCCATTATACAGCCAAGAATAAAATATATAGCAAATATAACGGCAAGGACAAGGTATCTGTTAATATCCAGTGTTGTAACAAAATTCGACAGATGCAGTGGCAATCGACTTAAAGTTAAAAAACGACCAAACATAAGTCCACCAATAAGTACAAGAAAGGTCATCGAATTTATTTTGGCAGATTGATTCATTGCCTCCCAAAAATCCTTCCAGCTTAATTTTCTTTGGATTACTGTTAACACTAAAGCCAGGAAAGCTCCTACAGCTCCTGCTTCAGTGGGTGTAAATACCCCTAAATATATTCCACCTATGCTGATGAAAAAAATCGTAGGTATAACCCAAACTTTTTTAATAAGCTGCCATGTCACTTTCTTATTTTCCTTGGTTGAAACAGCCGGAGCCAAAGACGGATTCTTCATTACTACAATATATACAGTTATCATTAATAAAATAGCAGTCAGTATCCCGGGTATTATTCCTGCTATCAGGCATCCTCCTATGGTTTCTTCCGTAAGGGCACCGTATAGCACCAAAGTCGAGCTTGGCGGAATTAAAATGCCAAGGGTTCCGCCCACCGCAGCACAACCTGCAGCAAGCCCTTCATCATAGTCGTATTTTCTCATTTCATCCACGGATACACTGGCTATAGTAGTAGCAGTGGCAATGGCCGAACCTGAAACAGCGGCAAAAAGAGCGCTTGCAGCAATTGTTGCCATAGCCAGTCCACCGCGAATTTTCCCTAAGAGAGTGTCAAAAAGCTCGTAAAGAGCTCCTCCCAGCCTTGCCTGAGATAAAAAAGCCCCCATCATTATAAAAAGCGGCATTACGCTTAAGGTGTATATTTTAGAATACGCAAAGGCATCTCCGCCCAATTTTAAAAGCGCTGCAGAAGGGGAAACAAGGATACTGGTTCCTAAAACCGACACTGCAATCATCGCTATTGCGACAGGTACCCTTATTGCTATCATAGCAAGCATAAGAATTACTCCAAAAAATCCTACTGCTTCCGGTGATATCATTTTTCTTCATCCCCTTTTTTAATAAATTTTGCCATGTTTGATATTATTGCTAAACCGTAAGACAGCGATCCTATTGAAGCAATAATTACAACGGGGTAATAGGGTATTCCTAAAACACCGGTTTTATACCCTCCTGACAGCATTCTTCCAGCGTATACATAAAGCTGCCATGACATCAAAAGGATAGACACAAAAGAAATTATGGAAGCAATTATGAATAAAACATATCTTATCCCCTTAGGCATTGCTTTATAGACCGTATCTATTACAATATGTTCGCCAAAATGCTCGGTATACCCGAGGGTAAGATATACAATAACTACCAGCGCCAATTCAGTCATTTCAATTGTCCCCGGAAGAGGTTTATTGAAAAGGTATCTGCCGCTGATATCAATTACGGTTATAAAAGTAAGAAACATCATTACGAGAATTCCTATTCGACTGAATACATAGTTTAGACGGTATATAAGTTTTTCCATATTATACCTTTACCTCCTATTACTTATAAGCGCTGCAGTTTTTAAAAACTGCAGCGCTTTTTCTTTAACTTATTATCTTATTTATTTTTTTCATTGTATTCCTTCTTTAACTTTTCTACCAAATCAAGTATCTGCTGCCCGGGTATGCCCTTTTGGTTTACTTTGTCAAGCCATTCTTTTACAATGTCTTTTGTCTTTTCTTTCCATACTTCCCTTTGCTCCGGAGTAATTTCATTGATTTCTATTTTTGAGTCTTTAGCCAGTTTTAAACCTTCATCATATGCATCGGCATAAAGCTGGGTCGCTTTTTTATAAATTACCTCTCCCGTGAGGCTTTCTATTAACTTTTGATCCTCAGGGGACAGGCTTTCCCATTTTTTCTTGTTCATAAATATTACTTGAGCCGAATAGAAACTATTCAATCCCTTTGTAGCATACTTTATGACCTCGTTTAATTTATACGATTTTATTACTGAAGGCCCATTTGCCACACCGTCAATTACTCCGCGCTGCAGGGCATCATATACTTCCGGCATGGACATGCCTACAGGAGTGCCGCCAAATTTTTTAATCATTGATTCTATAGCAGGTCCTGAGAAGCGGATTCTCATCCCGGACAAGTCTTCCGGTTTCTTTACTTGATTTTTCGTCAAAAGTTCACCCGGATCGGTTACCCAGAGTCCCAGTATTTTTACATCTCCGTATTCCTTCTGAAAATCCGGGGATTGCAGGTACAAATTCCAAAGAACATAAGCAGCCTGGGGTGTGGAGTCATACATAAATGGCAGCTCTATCACATCAGTAATCGGATATTTCCCGGGGGTATAACCCTGAAGGGTCCAACCTATATCGATTACTCCGTTTGCCACATCTTCTCGAATGGTAGCCGGGCTTGTCACCGATCCGCCCGCATGGATTGTAAGCTTTATCCTCCCGCCGCTTTTTTCTTCCAGCTCTTTGGCAAGAGGTATTAATATCTGCTGGCTTATGGGATGCTGGGCTGAAAAGGGATGTCCCATTACAAGTTCTACTTTTTGCGGTTGTTGAGCTTGCTGTTGATTATTGGTGTTTGTATTCGTGCCTGTATTTTTTGCTCCGCATCCAGATAAGACAAGAGCAAAAATTATTAAAACAAGAAAGATACTTAACATAGCGTTTTTTCTAAAATATTTCATTTATTTTCCCTCCATATATTTTTGATTAACTTATTTTTATTAAAAATCACCTCCTGAAGTTTGCATATTCATGTATAAACAGCTTTTTTATTATAATTATACCATGTTTTTTTATTTTTTTAATATTATTTATTGTATATTTTTGTGTTAATTTTTAATTACATTTGAATTGTCGTAATATATATTTGTTGCCAAATTTTCTTTCTATATATAAAATAAATAAATAGTGCATTTTGTATTCAGAATTTAAATGATATGCAAAGTCCAGGGTTGATATAATTATACAGGAATATGTGAAAGGAGGAACATTAATGAATAAGGAATCAATCATTAAAGAAGTTAGAGAAAAGGCTGAAGGATATTTTCAAAGAGGAGAGTTTTTTTGCTCAGAAGCGGTAGTGCATACAATTAATGAGCTCCTGGGGTGGCCATATCCGGAAGAGGTGGTGAAAATGGCCTCCGGATTCCCCATAGGGATTGGCAAATCCGGTTGTCTTTGCGGAGCTGTAAGCGGCGGAGTGATGGCCCTCGGAATGGCTTATGGAAGGGTTTATAAAGAACCAATGCCTGAAAAAATGTTTCCAATAGCTGCAGCCCTTCATGACTATATTAAAAATCTTTACGGCAGCACCTGCTGCAGGGTGCTTATAAGAAATTATGAATTCACAAGTCCTGAAAGAAAAGCTCATTGTGTAAAAATCACCGGAGAGGTAGCAGCATGGATTGCCTCAAAATTCCTTGAAGACCAGGAAATCGCTGATAAAATAACATGCAAAAATTATTAAAGCTTATACTGGAGGAAAAACCATGAAGGAGATTATAAACAAAGTCCCAATTCCCATATCCGGATTAATGCTGGCATTAGCTTCACTGGGAAATTTTCTTTCTTTCTATGGAACTATTTATAAAACTTTACTGGGGACAATTTCTTTTTCAATACTGTTTCTTGTAATTTTCAAAATTCTTTTAATGCCAGAAGAAATACTCAAAGATCTGGAAAATCCTCTCGTAGCCGGAGTAGCCCCCACATTTTTTATGGGAATTATGATATTGTCAACATATATAAAGCCTTACTACCCTGAAATAGCTTTAATCCTATGGAGCCTTGCACTGGTGGGGCATATCTTGTATATCCTTTTCTTCACAAAAAAATTTATTTTTTCTTTTGATATCAAAAAGACTTTTCCGAGCTTTTTCGTAGTATACGTTGGTATAGCAGCGGCCGCTATACCAGCCCCATCCTACGGGATGAGCCTCGCGGGAAGATATATTTTCTGGTTTGCTTTTATTTCTTATCTTTTACTTTTGCCCGTACTTTTGTTCAGGATTTATAGATACCGCAATTTTCCAGAGCCTGCGCTACCGTCACTTGCAATTTTCACCGCACCTGCAAACCTTTGTATTACCGGATATATGAGCTCTTTTGATATAAAAAATATGAACCTTCTATTATTTCTTTTTGTTTTATCATCAATATCCTTTATCGGAGTCCTCTTTTATCTTCCCCGGATGCTTAGAATAAAATTTTATCCCAGTTTTTCCTGTTTTACCTTTCCCTTTGTTATTACCGCAATCGCAGTAAAGAATTTCCACGGTTATTTAATTAAAAAAGGATTAACTCTGGCCTTCCTGAGTATCTATGTTAACTTTCTCACCATTATTGCAGTATCTCTGGTGACTTTTGTGCTATTTAAATATATAATATTCCTCTTTTCATCTCCCCAAGAAGGTATTACAGTAAAAAACTAAATTAGAAACCGGCGGATTATGGTTTAATTTCTCCGCCGCTTTTTTTATTAAAGTTTTATTGTCCTATTTTCACCAGTCATGGAGCAGAATGCAACTTCTCCCTCTTCCACGTAAAAAAGTTCAAAAAGGTTGTCATCTGCCGAATACATGCTTTTTAAAAATGGGGCTTTCTCCAGAGCCTTTTCTTTTACCTCCCGGGTAGAATTGAAAACTGCCCTTCCTCTTAACCTCATCCATCTTCCTTCCTTATCGGCAGTGCTTATTTCAAAATAAGGATTTTCCTTTAGCTGTTTATATACGTTTTTCTGGTTGTTTGTGCAAAAGTAAAGTTTTCCCTCATGTTCCATTGCAAAGCCGAAGGGTCTTACCCTGGGTTTATCGCCTTCCACCGTAGCTATGTAAAAGGTTGGATTTTCTTTTAAAAATTCCAATACTTCCTTAATTCCACCGCTCATATTCACATCTCCTTTACTAATTTTTTGTCTGCTGATATTATTAAATAAAAACAAATATTATCAAAAGAGTTCATCCATTCCATAGACATGTCAAAAAGAACGCTGCCTATTCCCATATTCCTGTATCCTTCTTTTATGAAGATCTGGGAAAGGCATCCCACGTCTTCACTCTTTACCGAATCAAAATCAAAAAAGGCCTCGCAGTTTAATGTGGCAAAACCGCTGGAATAAATGTATTTCGGAGCAATATTGCTGTAAGCATAGGCGATTACCTCATCCTTATCCTTTGCTATAACTATGTAATTATGTCTTGCACTTTTTAATGAAGGGAGCATTCTTGTTTCAAACCACATTTCACCGAAAAATTCCGGATGAATACGGGCTACGGATTTCTGGTAAGCCATTAAGCCGTTGCATAAATCCTTTACCAGGTAAACGTCTTTTTCGGGAATTACTTCGTATTTGATATCCAATTTATCACCCCTGACTATGGTTTTTAAAGAATTTTTCAGTTATAATTATATATGTTGCTCTAATTTTTATAAGTATGTAGTATTTTCTTACTTAGTATGAAAAAACTGAGTATTTGGAGTGTGCTCAAATATGGAAGAAAAAAATACGTATAATAACAATTACGATAATTGCCCGTTGACTTATGCATTGAATCTCATAGGCGGCAAATGGAAACTTCCCGTAATATGGGCTTTAAGCAAAAACGGAACTATGAGGTATAATGAATTGAAAAGAAATATAAACGGTATTACCAACATGATGCTAACCCAGGTGCTAAGGGAACTGGAAAATGACGGTATAGTCAATAGAAAACAGTATATGGAAATCCCGCCGCGGGTGGAATACTCCTTAACCGAAAACGGTAAAGAACTCATTCCCGCTCTAAAAGCCTTAGCCCACTGGGGAAGCAATATGAAAAAAATTAACCGGGAAGGGATGTAAATGCAAATTATCAATTCAATTAATTTTACTAATGAACAATTAATTGGAAATGTTAATCCAAAACCATTTTTAAAATGGGCAGGAGGAAAAAGTCAATTAATAAAAGAATTATATAAAAGATTACCAATAACAATCATTAAAAGTGGATTAATAGAAAGTTATGTAGAACCTTTCGTTGGTGGTGGTGCCTTTTTCTTTTTTTTAAAAAAGAATTTTAAAATTAATAAGTCTTATTTATTTGATATTAACAGAGAATTGATTGTATGTTATAAAGTAATTCAAAATAACGTAAATGAGTTGATTTACTTTTTAAGCAATCTTGAAAAAGAATATCATAACTACTCTGAAGAAAAAAGAAAAGAATTCTATTATAAAATAAGAGAAAATTACAACTTACAAAGAAAAGAATTTAATTATTCAAATTATAATTCAGACTGGATAGTTAGAGCAACATACATGATATTTTTAAATAAAACATGTTTTAATGGTTTATATAGATTAAATAAAGCAGGGGAATTTAATGTTCCCTTTGGAAAGTACAAAAATCCTACTATTTGCGATAAAGACAATCTATTAGAGGTAAATAAAGCTTTATTTGATACTGAGATTATTTGTGCAGATTTTGAAGAAAGCAAAAAATTTATTCAAAAAAATACTTTGATTTACCTTGACCCTCCTTATCGTCCATTAAATAGTACCTCCAATTTTACAAATTACAATGAAGACGGTTTTGACGATCAAGACCAGATACGTTTAGCAAAATTTTTTATTGAAATGCACAAAAAGGGAGCATATCTAATTCTAAGTAATTCTGACCCAAAAAATGAAAATATAAACGACAATTTTTTTGATGAATTGTACAACGGTTTTATCATTGAAAGGGTAAAAGCAAAAAGGTATATTAATTGCAACGGAAACAAACGGGGAGAAATAAATGAATTAATTATAAGAAATTACGAAAGGTGATATGAATGAATAAGTTATATTTAGATTTTTTAAATTTGAATGAACAAGAAAGCGTTATAGAAAAATTTCATGAAACAATTATAGATACAAACAGAAGCTATGATTTTTTTACTGATTGGAGTAAAATAAAAAAGCATATCAATAAATTTAAAATAGAATTAAATATTTTTAATAGCTTAATTTGGAGTAAAGAATTTGAAAAGGATTTAAAAAAAATTCTTAAAGATTATCCTCAAGTAATACCCGTAATACCGTTATTGTTAGCAATAAGAGAAAAAAATCTTAAAATAATTAAAGATTTGGATAGTACTAATTTTTCTATTGTAAATTATGATTTTAATGCCAGAACCCTTTCAGATAAAGAAATTGAAGATTTGGTAGAATTTTTTAATAAAACTGGGCTAAAAAAATTTTTTCTTGAGATGGGGGCAAAAAGTATCCAGGATTATGCAATCGGGGTAGAAGTAGGTTTAGATACTCACGCAAGAAAAAACAGAAGTGGAAGAGCTATGGAAATATTATTAAAACCTATAATTGAAAATATTTCAAATAAATTAGGATATAAACCTTTGTTCCAAAAAAAATTTGGATATTTAGAGGATAAATATAAAATAAGAGTTAACCCTTCAATAAAAAACAGAAAAGCCGATTTTATCTTAATTAAAAATAACAAAATTATCAATATTGAAGTTAATTTTTTTTCGGGAACTGGCTCAAAACCTCAAGAAATTGTTGATTCTTATATAGAAAGGCAAAATGAATTAAAAGAAAATGGATTCGAGTTTATCTGGATTACTGATGGTGAAGGATGGAAAGGACAGAAAAATCAGATACATAAAGGATTTGATAAAATAGATTATCTATTAAACATTCATTTTGTACGACTTGGCTTATTGGAGGAAATAATATGCAGGATTTAGGTTTTAAAAAAGAAATTACCACCGTTTGGTCCTTCCCCGAAAGGGGGAAATGGGTAACCCATAACGGGAGTTATAGAGGAAATTTCGCTCCGCAAATTCCCAGGAACATTATTTTAAGATATTCAAATGTAGGCGACACCGTACTTGACCCTATGGTTGGAAGCGGTACAACTTTAATAGAAACAAAATTATTAAATAGAAAAGGGATTGGTTTTGATATTAATCCTGATAGTGTAGAACTTGCAAAAAATAATTTGTCGTTTGATTCGGAATGCAAATATGAACAGATAGTAAAAATAGGGGATGTGAGGAAATTGGATGATATAGACGATAACAGTATCGACCTAATAATAACTCATCCCCCATATTTAAACATTATAAAATATTCGAACGGAAAAATAGAAGGAGACTTATCAAATATTTCCGATGTTAGAAAATTTTGCGATGAATTCGAGAAAGGTATTGCAGAGCTTTATAGAGTATTAAAAGAAGATAAATTCTGCGCCATTTTAATAGGAGATACCAGAAAGAATGGACATTACATACCCCTCTCTTACTATGTTATGAGACTTTTCTTAAAGCAGGGATTTGTTTTAAAAGAAGACATTATAAAAGTGCAGCATAATTGCAAGTCCACACCGTACTGGGAAAAACAAGTAGAGAAATACAATTTTTATTTAATAATGCATGAACATTTATTTATTTTCAGAAAACCTAAGAAAACAGAAAATTTAACGAGACTAAAATACAGCTCCCGATTATTTTAGAATTTTTATTATATGAAGGATTTGTCTCATTTTCGTTTTTATACCTTAATCTCCGTTTTAAAAAAGGTCACGGCTTTTCCCCCGATGTGGATTCTTTCTTTTAATATGCGGAGCTTTAATATTCCCCCTCTTTTTGATGCTTGATATGCAATTAAACTATCCTTTTTCAGTTTATTGCTCCAATAGGGACCAAGACAACAGTGGGCTGAACCGGTTACCGGATCTTCGTTAATTCCTACCGCCGGTGCAAAAAATCTTGAAATGAAATCGAATTCAGGGTTTGATGAGGCACTGGTGAGAATAATTCCTCTTGCATTAACTTTTTTTAATAATTCAAAATCGGGCTTTAAATTTTTTATATACTCCTCATCTTCCACTTCAATTAAATAATCCATTCTGTTTTTCCCAGCGAAAATTACAGGAACGTTTAACGCTTTTTTTAATTCCCCGGGTATTTCTGCGGGTTCTGCCGGTTCTAAAGGAAAATCGAGAATAATATACTCCTTTTCCTTGAAGGCTTTTAATACCCCGCTTTTTGTGTAAAAAATGGCTTCCTTTCCCTCTTCAAGAAACCCTTCCTCCCATAAAATATGGGCACTTGCCAGGGTAGCATGCCCGCAAAGGTCTACTTCACTTTCAGGAGTAAACCACCTTAAATCATATCCCTTTTCTTTTTTGAAAAGAAAAGCCGTTTCAGAAAGGTTCATTTCCATAGCTATTTTTTGCATTAAATCCTGGCCAATTTGCTTTTCTAAAAGGCATACTCCCGCCGGATTACCTTCAAATAAATTTTCCGCAAAGGCATCCACCTGAAATAATTTCATAATTTTCTCCTCCTTTTTATTTAGCCATACGAGTAAATTGCGATGACCAGAGAGACAGATGAAATAGCGATTTTAGGGCATTCAAAAAAA